>JASFFM010000366.1:0-4682 GCA_050124295.1 Desulfobacterales bacterium
GATCCACCGGGTTCTGGGTCGCCAGCACCACCCCCAGGCCGAAAGCCCGGGCTTGCTTGAGCAGTCGCAAGAGGGGCGTCTTGGAGGGTGGATTGCTGACCGGCGGGAAATAACCGAAGACTTCGTCCATGTAAAGAATCGCCCGCAGGCTGGTGGTGCCGGGCTGGGTGCGCATCCAGCCCAGCAATTCGTTCAGCAGCATGGAGACGAAAAACATCCGCTGGGCATCGGATAGATGGCTGATCGTGAATACCGAGGCCCGTGGCTGCCCGGAGGGCGTGTGCAGGAAATTGGGAATGCTGAGCGGGGTGCCCTCCAGCCAGGCGCTGAAACCCGGGGCGGCCAGGAGATTGTTGATCCGCATGGCCAGGGCAAAGCGATCCTTGGCGGGATAAAAACTGTCCAGGTTCATGATGCCCACTCTTTCAAAAGGTGGGTTCTGGATGGCCTGGATCAGGCCGGCCAGATCCAGCCCCTGCCCCTCGCGCCAGACATGGCTGAAGATATTGGCCACCAGGATATGCTCCCGGCTGGAGATAGGATCGGCCTCCAGGTCCAGGAGGGCCATCAGGCTGCTGGTGGTGGTTTCGATGCGTTCGCTGAACAGGTCCGCATCGTTGAGGACCGCCTCCGGCGGAGCACTGAACTTCCGCAAAAGGCTGAGGGACGCACCGGCACTGCTCCCGGGGGTGTAGATCTTCAAATCGGCCGCGGCCTGCAAACGGGCAATACGCTCTGTCCCCTGGCCCCACTGTGCCAGGCCCTGCGTCCATTTGCGGGCCTCCCCGGCGGCGTAGGCATCCACGGTCTGGCCTTTGGCCAGGGCCTCTTGGGGATTAACCCAGGGCCTTAGATCTTCAGCCGACAGGCCCGGAAAAGTCAGCGCCAGGTTGGTCAGATCACCCTTGGGATCGATGGCGATAACCGGGATTTTATCGATCAGGGCCTCCTCCAGAAGCGCGATTCCCAGACCGGTTTTACCGCTCCCGGTCATCCCGATAATCACCGCATGTGTCGTCAAATCCTTGGAATCGTAAAGCACCAGGTCCGGCAGCAGCGCCTGGCGCGCCATGTCGTACCGCTTGCCGAGGAAAAAACTCCCCAACTTCTCATAGGTTTCCATGGGCCGTCTCCAGATAACGGTTTAGCAACCGTCGTGAGGTGAGAAGATCAATGCGTCCGCAAAAATTCAGCGCATCATCAAGCCATGCAAAAAGCATCATCACGCTAAAGACATTTTTCGCCATCGGCAGCCAATAGCTTGCCTGCTTCTTAAATGGGACGGGCCGCCGATCCTGTGCGAATGCTTAGGCCTCGTTCTCCCCGGGTTGTGCTTCGGACTTTCGGCCACAAAGGCCGCTTAACCCTGATATTTGAAGCGTTTCAGGCCTCCCTTGACAAGGCATGCAGGCGTGCCGCGATACCCACGCTACCGCAAGCGCCTGCTAATGTCGGCAATGATTGCCTCAGCGGCGCCCGCCGGGTGAAAATAGGGATGCCGGTCTTCCCGAAAAGCGCCGGTCCCAAATGGTTGTCAGGCCTATTTGGCGCAACCTCCATTGGGGGCCCCAAATATTTAGATCAAAATAAATTTGCTTCAACAATGGCATGAAATCATCGGGGTAGGGAGAAAAATGGTCCAGATGTTCGATCGCCGGCGATGAACAGCGTTGCCAAACTGGATTTTCGTTCATGATCGCGGCGGGAGGTGATCTCAAGCGCTAGGAATACAATCCCAGGTCAAGGACTCGGTATCATGGCCCGACACAGATGCGGGGCCAAAAGACATTTTCCAATAGCCTCTATAAGATATAGGGAACCTTGAGATTGTAGCCTTTACAGATCACGAACGTCTCCAGCGACTGCACATCATCGATCTTGACGACTTCTTCAGTGTAGAATTCTTCAAGTCCGTAGTCTTCTTTAAAAAGAACCACCAGGATCAAATCATAGCGTCCGGTCACGACACTCACTGATACGACCCCTCTAAGGTGGCTGAAGTCCTCTCCCTTGTTGAACATGTCGGTGGTTTTCATTTTAACGCCGATGATTACCGGCTGATGATTGGGTATTGACTCTGGATCCACCAGACCGGCAATCTCCAAAATACCCTGATCGGTAAGCTGGCGCACCCGGGAACGCACCGTATTTTCCGCCAGGTTGAGACTTTCCGCAATTTGCTTGAAGGATTTGCGCCCGTTGCGCAAATGTTTAAAAATCGCAATCGTGGTATCGTCGATTTTCATGATGCCGATGTGCCCTGTGCGAGCTTAAAAAAACGTTCGATCCCATCAATGAGCAGATCAGGGCTTTCCGCCGGGATGGAATGACCGACATCCGGTAACAATTGGTAGCCGCCCCCCAGTTGTTCGGCCAGTGCGCGCCCCTCTTCTTCGCTGACCAGCAGATCGTCCGCCCCGGTCATGACCATCGTTGTCACGGGCTGCGCCGGCAGGGAGGCTTTGACGGCGGGATAGTCGTCGATGGCCGCCAGCAGACGCAACATCTTATCCTCGTCGTTGCGCTGTACGAGGGCCTCGGCGACTTTGGCGATGACCGCCTGGTGCTCCCGCAGAAAACGCTCACCAAAGACCATCGGCATCATGGCCTGGAAGAGCGCCGCCAGCCCGCCGGATTGCAGCAATTCGCGCCAGGCGGCAAAGGCCAGGGCCGTGCGCGCCGAAGACGTAAGTCCGAGACTAAGCAGCATCAAGCCGTCGATACGGGTTGTCATCCGCTCGGTGGCCGCCAGGGCGATGCGAGCCCCATGGCTCAACCCCACCAGCCCGACCTGTTCGAGGGCCAACGCGTCCAGCAGTCGTACCAGGTCATAAGCATGCTGGGCCAGCGTCAGCGGGCCGCTACCGCATCCGCTGCGTCCCTGACAACGGGCATCGTAGAGAATAACCCGGCAGCGTTCTTGCAGTCGGAGGGCCAGAGGCCGCCAGTTGGTGGTGGTCTGGGCCGTCCCGTTCAGGAAGACGATGACCGGCCGATTGGCGGACGCACCGAAGACCTCATAGTGCATGCGAAGACCGTCTGCCAGATCAAAGACCGCCATCACAGGAAAACCGGAATGGAAAGGTGGTGGTCTCCGGATTCCGCCCCCAGCGGCAAGCGGCTTTGCGCACAGCGCGATTGCATTGTGTTTCTCCTCCCTCCGTCTACCCCCGCAGGCAGGGTTTACGGGCAGCCGTGGTTTCATCCATGCGCCGCACCTTGGCATTGTGCGGTGCTTCTTGCAGCAGAGCCGGATCCTCTTCGGCCTCCTGGGCGATCCGACGCATGGTGGCGATGAACTGGTCGATATTCTCCCGGGATTCCGATTCCGTTGGTTCGATCATGATCGCGCCGTGGACCACGAGCGGGAAGTAAATCGTGGGCGGATGAAATCCATAATCGATCAGGCGCTTGGCCACATCCAGCGTGGTGACTTTGTGCGGTTCGAGCCGTTTGTCCGAGAAGACACACTCGTGCATACAGGGCACATCGAAAGGCAGATGATAGATATCCTTGAGCTTCTCTTTGATATAGTTGGCATTCAAAACCGCATGTTGGCTGACCTTTTTCAGATTGGGTCCCAGGGAGCGAATATAGCTGTAGGCCCGCACCATAATACCGAAATTGCCGTAAAAAGCGTGCAGTTTACCGATGCTCTTGGGAAAGTCTTCGGAAAGGGCATATTCATCTCCGGTTTTCACCACGCGCGGCGCTGGTAGAAACGGCGCCAGGCGCCGGCAGACGCAAACCGGCCCGCTACCCGGGCCGCCACCGCCGTGGGGAGTGGAAAAAGTCTTGTGCAGATTGATGTGCAATACGTCCACCCCGGCCCGGCCGAAATCAACCACGCCCATGACGGCGTTCATGTTGGCGCCGTCGGCGTAGACCAGTCCGTCTTGGCCGTGCACAATCTCGGCGATGGCTTGGATATGGGTCTCGAAGAGCCCCAGGGTATTGGGGTTGGTCACCATAATGCCGGCCGTGTCACCGTCCATGAGGGCGGCAACGTCTTCGGGACGCAACACACCGTCGGGGCCGGTTTCGACCGGCACGGCCTTGAAACCGCACAAGGCCGCACTGGCCGGGTTGGTGCCGTGGGCCGTGTCCGGAATCAGGATTTTAGAGCGGGTGTTGCCCTTGTCCCGGTGATAGGCGGCAAAAATCAACATGCCGGCCAACTCCCCCTGGGCACCGGCCGAAGGCTGCACCGAGACGGCATCCAGACCCGCAATATGCGCCAAATCGTGCTCCAGTTCGTAGATCAGCTGCAGGGCCCCCTGGCACAATTCACTCGGCACCAGGGGATGGGCTCCGCCAAAGCCGGGCAGGGAGGCCTGGCGCTCGTTGGTTTTGGGGTTGTACTTCATGGTGCAGGAGCCCAGCGGATACATGCCGGAGTCCACCCCGTAATTCCAGGTGGAAAGCCGGGTGTAATGGCGCACCAATTCCACTTCGCTCAGGTCGGGAAAATCCGGGCCTTCGCCGGCCAGGGCGGCCGGGAGGGGGGCCGAAGGCACATCCCGTCGGGGCAGCGAGTAGCCCCGGCGACCCTTGCGGCCACGTTCCCAGAGAAAGGGCTCATTGAGGATCAGTCCGCGCGTACCGACCGTGTCATTCATGATTGGACCTCCCTGACAAGTGTATCCATGTCGTCTTGGCTGCGGGTTTCGGTCACACAGAGG
>JASFFM010000367.1:0-4651 GCA_050124295.1 Desulfobacterales bacterium
TCATCTCAAGCCGTCCAGCGAGATCGGTTTTCATCTGATCCTCTATAACCACAGGCCCAACATCGGGGGCATCGTTCACACCCATTCGGTGTATGCCACGACCCTGGCCTGCTTGAACCGCGAAATTCCGCCGGTCCATTACCTGATCGGCTCAGCCGGGCCCAAAGTGCCCGTGGCGCCATATGCCACCTTTGGCACGGCGTCTTTGGCGGAACATATTTGGCGCACCATGGGGACGGACTATCAGGCGGCCTTGCTGGCCAACCACGGTCTTGTGGCCGTGGGGAGGGATCTGCCGAAGGCGCTGGGCACGGCCGCCAACATCGAATTTGTGGCCCGTGTCTTCTGTCAGGCCCAATCCATCGGTAGCCCGACGGTTTTAAGCGAGGAGGCCATGGCGCAGGTCATTGCGAAATTTGAGACCTATGGCATCCAGGACAGGGCCCGGGAGGTTTGAACCTCCCCCCGGCCTCGCCGGCAGACCGGCCTGGGTTTGACCTGCCATTGCATTTCATAGCATCTTCACGTTAGGATTGTTCGCGAACCCACCCCAACACCATCGGATACGGTTCGCTGCGCGCACCGTCAAGGCGGCGGGCGGCGCGCATACCGGTTCCCTGATGCCAACGCTTCATCGGTGTCGCCAACAATAACCTCTATCCGGGGAGATATGACCTATGCCCAAGTATAGTGTCCGAATACCCATTGAACGACAGCGGTTTGTGGAAGGACGTCTCGATATCCCGGATAACGACGCCGGCGCAAAGCACAGCGCCGTGATCATGGCGCATGGGGCGGCCAACGATATGCATGAGCCCCTGTTACAGCATCTGGCGCAAGGTCTATGCCGGGCCGGTTTTCTATCGATGCGCTTCAATTTCCCCTATCGTACGGAGGGCCGGCAGCGCCCTGATGCCCAGCGTGTCCTGGAGTCGGCTTGGCTGGATACGGTGGGATGGCTCCGGAAGCAAAACAAGTTTCCTCTGGATCGCGTGGTCGTGGGCGGTAAATCCATGGGCGCGCGTGTGGCTTCCCAGCTTGCCGGAGCGGGAAAACTGGAGGCCGACGGCTATGCTTTCTGGGGATATCCCCTGCATCCGCCCGGTCGGAAAAATCAGCTGCGGGATGCTCATCTGGACGGCATTCGGCAATCCATCCTGTTTGTCAGCGGCACCCGGGATACCTTCTGCGACATGTCGCTCCTGCAGGGGGTTGTCGCGCGCTTGGGGCGCCGGGCCACCCTGGAGATTGTCGAAAACGGCGATCATTCCTTCCGGCTGCCGAAATCCTCGGATACGCCCCAGCTCACCGTCTATGATCATATTCTGTCACGCACGCTAAACTGGTTGAATCAGCCATAAGCTTAATTCGAGTGCGATTTCGCGCCCCGGCATCGGTCCCATCGCCTGGCGCGCAACAATCCGCGCGGGCGTGTGGTCGGAGAACATCAAGATCAGATGTTCCTTGGCAGTGGCGATAGGGTTGGCTTTGCCGGATAAGGGGGAAAAGCGGAGCTTTTCGGCGGGGCAACGGATTGGGGGCGATCAAAAGGCGGAGACGATGGTCTCCGCCTTTCGCGTATCGGGAGGTTGTGATCCGGTCCTAAAACGGCCGACAGGGCCAGGCGCCTAGTCTTTGGGATGGCATTCGACACACCCCACGGGCCCACTGCGCATTTGCTCGACATCGTCGCTGAGGTTGGTCACCCTGGCCTTGGCCTTGTTTTGAGCATTGATGTCACGATGGCAGTCGCGGCACATCTTGTGGTAGGCGTATTTGTAATAGCGAATGCCTTCTTTGGTATATTTGCCGTCTTTGATCGCGTTTTCAGGGGCCGTGGTGAGATCATGGCAGCCGGAGGCCGTGCAGTTGTCCAGAATGGCATGGTACTGCCAGGTATGGTGGCAGGTGTCACACGTGTAGGTCAAATGTCGCGAGTGGGGAAAAGGGACCGACGATCGGGTCTGTTCGACACCTTCGGGGGCACCGATTTCAAACGATCCAACCGGAAAGGTAAGGACGTCCTCCTCATCGATTTCCTCAATCCACGGGCTTGAGGCCATCAGCGTTCCGGCCAGCATAAAAAAAAGGGCGATGCATACGGTAAACAGTTTCTTATTGACCATCTCTTTGCTCCCTCTCTATACGATTCTCAGGTCCGCAGGCATTTTCCAGTTACCTGATGTCATGGCGCTCGCATGGTGAATCGAAGGCATCCGCTCAGGTTGCATGGCAGGTCGGCGGGACGCTTCAATTCAGCAGAGGCCTATATCACAAAATCAAAAAAATGTAATGGGGATATTACAGAAAAAATGCCCTCTGCCTCCTTCCCGGGCCGCGCCCACGGCCCGACCGGGGCGCACCGATGAGAGGGAGACATTCGATGTCTGCATGACACCCCTTGACCCCCCCGGGCACATATTTTACAAACAGGCAGCCATTTTTATGGGCATTGATCCATAACCTTCAATGAAGGGCACTGCGGGCATCATGACCACCACGCTGAACGCGAACGGGGCTGCAAAGGATTCAACCCTGGGGTATTGTGGGCGCATCCTCGATCGCCCCTTTGCCCACCCTCTCAAATCGCGGGTGGCCGGCCTGATTGACGCCTGCCGGGCTTTCGATCGCACCGGTGCACCGACCATTCCCTATATAGCCGCCTGGCAGGAGCATGACGATATCTGGTACGAATACGTCGGCCAACGCTTTCTCGACCTTTTCGGGGTTCCGGCGGATCGTTTGGCCGAAGCGTTTCGCCGGCGGGTTATCGATCAGCGGATCTACAAGTGTATCAACGTGGATGCGTCCATCGAACGGGAGGTGCGCACCCAGGAGGAGTTGCAGCATGAGCGCTCCCATCTCCGGGAGGAGGGCATCGTCCAGGGAGAGGTGGATGCCGTCTACCAGGTGGATTCCCCCCACAGCGGGATCATCTGGCTCAAGGACCAGGCCGTGGTGGAAGCCTTCGGGGCAGATCGCATTTACCTTTCCATCGGCCATCTGACCATCGTCACCAAGGAGATGCGCTCGGAGGAGGAACGCCTGGAAAATGAGCGCCTGCAGGTATCGCTGGAGATGGCCGGGGCCGTGTGCCATGAGCTGAACCAGCCGTTGCAGGCGATTACCAGCTTCGCCGAAAGACTCCTGGATAATTTGCCCGCCGGAAGTAAAGGCCACGACCGGGCCCGGGGCATCATGGACCTGACCGGCCGTATGGGGGCCATTACCAAGAAACTGATGAAAATTACGCGATACGAAACCAAGGACTATGTCCAAGGCGTGCGCATCATCGATATCGACCGGGCCGCCGATAACGACGGCAAGTCCTGAACAGGTGCGGATTCGCGCGACCGATGGACCAAGGAGATTTTGACAAGCATGAGCAGTGACGATCACAATCTTGACGAGGAGTGGGAACGGCGCGAACTATGCAGCGACGGAAACTGTATCGGCGTGATCGGTCCCGACGGGCTCTGCAAAGAGTGCGGCCGACCGGGTCAGGGCGGGTCGGTTCCCGCCGACACGCTGCAGGAAACGGCCACCGAACCGGCGGCTGATGATCCGCAGGATCCGGCAGAGCCGCCCGAGGAGGCCCCTGCCGGGGAAATATCGGCAAACGGCGATGATGACGATGACTGGTCCCGCCGCCGTCTCTGCCCGGACGGCAACTGCATCGGGGTCATTGGCCCGGACGGGCGATGCAAGGAATGCGGCCGCCCTGCGGATTGAGGCCCAGCGACGGTAAGCTGTAGGGTGCGTTTTCGGCCCAATGCCGACAGCGGGCTATGGCCGAAGCCAACCAAATCGGTGACGCCTTCGTAAGAAGCTTGCGACCAGCGACTAGCGCCCTGTGCCGGAATGAACGTTTCTAAGCCGGGTGCGGGGAGATCTTCAAGCCCGTTCGCAGGCGGATCAAACAGTAACCATCTTGGCGATTCGCCTCTCCCCTGTCAGTGCCGCCGACAAGATCAGGCACGCCGCCTTCCTCGGGATGCACACGCCTTGATCTTGAAATTTTTATGAATCCGTCTAAATTTGGGCTTGAAATTTGAAGGCGCCCTTGCTAAATGACGCCTCACCGTTCAACAGGCGGTTTGCGGGATGGGCGGGACAATCCGCTGGATATGGTGGGGTTCCCGAGTGGTCAAAGGGAGCAGACTGTAAATCTGCCGGCAAAGCCTTCGGAGGTTCAAATCCTCCCCCCACCACCACATCCCATATTACGTCCCCATCGTCTAGCCCGGTCCAGGACACCGGCCTTTCACGCCGGCGACAGGGGTTCAAATCCCCTTGGGGACGCCACCGAAATCAAAAGGCTTGCCGTCATGGCAAGCCTCGTTAGTTTTTCGGGTTGGCCATCAGCCTGGACCATCTCTTGATCCATCAAAAGTTATGCCCCCTATCTTGATTATTTAGCTTCACCACAATAGCAAAGTTCTTAGCCTGGATATGTCACGCCTTGGAGGCCTTCCTTGAGAAGGCCTTCCGGAGTGCTGCGGTAGGTATGCGACCGCAAGCGCCTGGTAAGGCCGGAATGGGATGCCGCGGGCTTATCCAAAGGTTGAAAAGGGTATGCGCTGCGTTCTGAAATTCGATGCTCACAAAGGGTTGCCGGGCCCATTGGCCGCAACCTGTGTTTAAAACGGAG
>JASFFM010000368.1:0-4635 GCA_050124295.1 Desulfobacterales bacterium
CTGGACATCATCCATAAAGAATGCCAGCGTTGCAGCGGCATCGTTCAGAGCCTGCTCACGTTTAGCCCGCGGAAAAACGTGGAGTATTCACCGATCGTCTTGAACACTCTGGTTCGGAACGTCCTGCGCATTCTTCACCATCAACTGAAACCATACCCCGAAGAGCTTATCGACCTGCGCTTGGATAGCGGGCTACCCGCTATTCGCGGGAACGCCGCGGAACTCGAACAGGTGATTCTGAACCTGATTCTCAATGCACTGGACGCGATCGGAGAGAAAGGCGCGATCTCGATCCGCACCCGGGTGAAAAATGACCAGGAGGTGTTGTTGGAAGTCGAGGACAACGGCGGCGGCATCGAATCCGAGCATCTGCCCAAGTTGTTCGAACCGTTTTTCACCACCAAGCCGGTCGGCGAAGGGATCGGCATTGGTTTGTCCACCTGTTATCATATCATCGAGGCCCACGGCGGCGATATCAGCGTGGAAAGCGTCGTCAAAGAGGGCGCCCGGTTTACCGTTCGACTCCCGGCCCACTGAGCTTATAGCCAGCAAGGATGTTCATGATGGAAACCATGCAGGTTCTCGTCGTTGATGATGAGCAATCCATTCGCCGACTCGTGGAGAAAGAGCTTGGTACCGACCGGCGGCGGATCGCGACCGCTGGAACCGTCAAAGCCGCTTTGCAGATTTTCCGGCAGGACGCCTTCGATGTGGTCCTACTCGACATGCGGCTTCCCGATGGCAGTGGCCTCGACCTGTTGACCCAGCTCCAGGAATTCGCCCCCGAAGTGCAGGTGATCATCATTACCGGCCATGGTGACGTGGACAACGCCGTACAGGCCATGAAAATAGGGGCCTATGACTATATAACCAAACCATTTGCCCTCGATCATCTCTCCCTGGTAATTGAAAAAGCTTATCAGCGCGCTTGCCTCCAGCGGGAAAACCGAATGCTGCGCCGCACCCAGTCGGAGCAGGTTTCACCCAAATTGGTGGGTCATTCCGCCGCTTTGGAAAATGTGCGCTTTCTCATTCGCAAGGTGGCCCCGACCGGCGTTCCGGTTCTTCTGTCCGGAGAGAGCGGCACGGGCAAGAACGTGGTGGCGCAGTTAATCCACGCCATGAGCGGCCGCCGCGAGCAGCCGCTGGTTACCAAAAACTGTGGTACCTTCCAGAAAGATCTGCTCCGCAGCGAGCTTTTCGGCCACCGCAAAGGTGCCTTCACCGGTGCCACGACATCGTATGAGGGCCTGCTATCATTCACCCACCAGGGAACCCTTTTTCTGGATGAAATCGGTGAGCTCTCCATGGAGATTCAAAGCGCGCTGCTGCGGGTGATCGAGAACCAGACCTTTCGGCGGATCGGGGAAAGGGATGAGCAGAAGGTGGACGTCCGTTTCATATTTGCCACCAACCGGGACTTGCAAGCGGAGATGGAGGCCGGGCGTTTCAGCGAGGCCATGTATCATCGGCTCAATGTGTTCAACATCCTGTTGCCCCCTTTGCGGAATCGGAAAGAGGATATCCCGGCCCTGATCGAGTATTTTTTAGGCCGCCTTCGGCCGGGCGAAGATCGGGTCCGGATCGATGACCGGGCCCTGCATTGCCTGATGTCTTATGATTGGCCGGGTAACATCCGGGAACTCCAAAATGTTCTCGAGCGCAGTCTCATCCTTGCGGAAGGCGATCTGGTTACCGCGCGGGCCCTGCCCCTTGAACTGTCGGGACGTCTTGTGGCAACCGCTAAAAACGGCCCGTTCCTGTCCCTCAAGGAATTGGAACGGCAGCATATCCTCGCGGTCATGCATTTTGTCGGCGGCAGCCGGACGCGTGCCGCCGAAATACTGGGCATCGGTCGCAAAACGCTCTACCGCAAGCTCCAGACCCTGCGGGATCAGTAACTGCGCAGTCGGTGTCCACCAACATCCTGTGGATATGCCCCGGGAGGGGCCGGTCTTCGAGACCGCGGCCAAGACGGATGAGGGGTTCGCCCCGTGGCCGGATGGGTTGCGGGATTCGGCAGAGAGGAAGTTGGGGCCGCCTGTATTCTGAGAAAACGAACGTTGATTAGATCAGCAACAAAGCCAACTCACGGTGGTTTTAATTTTTGGTAGTTTTCCTTTTCCCGAATACAAAATTGAATGTTCGTTTTCTTGTGCGCGCAAGAAAAACGAACCAAAAGAAGGCGCCCGTGCCCCGCTTAATCCTGCGCGTCGTCGCTACGGACGGCGCATGGCGGAACGCACTGACGCTCAAACAGGCCGACGCACTTCCTCCGTCCGCAGCGCCGATGCCCGGCGCGGGCCAAAGGGTGAAAAACGCTGCCTTGGTTAGGGTCAGGCGGCCTTAGTCCATCGAAAACGGGTTTAAATAGCGTTTGCCAACAAGAACAAATGCCCGGCTCCTACCCTATCTCGCAGTAATCTCGGAAGTGCATTTCTTCCCACATAGAGAACATATACCGCAGATGTACTTCTGACCATCTTCAATGCGTAGCGCGGGTTCGACAATACCCAAATCAGCTTCTCGGCAGTTTGGGCACCAGCTGTTTTAGAGTCAAATTGTTTTCTCGGTAGCAGGTATTGAATCCCACGCTATAGATGTCTTCATGGTATTGAAAATGCGTCTATTTGTTCATTTTTCGAATGATGATGCAAAAGGTGGGGCGCTTATTACTCGCAAAATGGGTTGTCGATTTTGGGTCGGGGCCCTAGGTTTTGATTCCAGGCAAGGCCGCAGGCTTCTGGTGACGGCAGGCGTAGCTGATGCTAAGTCGAGGATCGCCAGAAACCGAGAATACTGCTGGGGCCAAGAGATGTGACCGCTAAATTTAATCAAAGGTGAACCTGTGTGACCGAGACCATATTCGGCAGCGCACGAATATCGGCGATCGTGCTGTCGTCGGCCGGTGTGTCGATATTGACCATGCAAACGGCCCGGTCCCCCAGGCGGCCCAGATGGAAACGGCCGATGTTGATGTCGTGCCTGCCCAGGGTCGTTCCCACGTTGCCGATCACGCCGGGTTTGTCGATATTCTGAATAATGATCATCCACCCTTCGGGTATGGCATCCATGTAAATTTTACCAAAACGAATGATCCGGGGATACTTGTCGCCAAAAATGGTGCCCCAGATTTCGTTGGGCCCCTCATCATAGCCTTCCAGCCGAATACGGACCGTGCCGGTGTAGCTGCTGCGGTCCTTGCTGAGGGTCTCTTTGACCTTGATGCCCTTGGCTTTGGCAATGGCCCGGGCATTGACGAAATTGACCGGCTTGTCGGTGAAGACCCCTAAAAAGCCTTTCAGGGCAGCATTGGTCAGGGGGCGAGTCTCCAAATCGGCCACGTCTCCCGAAAAGGTCATGGTGATGTCGTGGATGCCGCTGACGGTCTGGCCCATGAGGGCGCCCATCTTCTCGGCCATATCGACCCAGGGCTTGATCTGGGCCATGACGTCACGGGAGACGGATGGGAAGTTCACGGCATTCATAATGACGTCGTTGAGCAGGTAGGCGGCCATCTGGTGGGCGATCATCTCCGCCACCTTGACCTGGGCCTCGCCGGTGCTGGCCCCCAGGTGCGGCGTAAAAATGACCTGCGGGTGCTGCAGCAAAGGCAGGCTCGGATCCGGCGGTTCGGTGGGCAGCACGTCCAGGGCGGCGCCGGCCACATGACCGCTTTCCAGCGCCTCGTAGAGGTCATCCAGGTTGACCACTTCGCCCCGGGAACAGTTGACCAACCGGACACCGGGTTTCATGCGGGACAAGGTGTCGGCGTTGATCATGTTGACGGTTTCCTTGAGGCGCGGCACGTGAAGGGTGATAAAATCGGCGCGGGCGAAGAGCGCTTCACTGGAAACCAACTCCACCTCCAGCGCCTCGGCCGCTTCCACGCTTACGAAAGGATCGGCGGCAATCACCTTCATGCGCAGGCCATTGGCGAGGTTTGCCACCACACGGCCGATGTGGCCCAAGCCCACGACGCCCAATGTCTTGCCGGTCAGTTCAATTCCGGTCAATGTTTTCTTGGCCCATTGCCCCTGCTTGAGCGAGGCGGTTCCCTGGGGGATGTTGCGGGCCAGTGCCAGCAACAAGGAAATCGCGTGCTCACCCGTGGTCACCGTATTGCCCCCCGGCGCATTCATGACCACGACACCGTTGCGGGTAGCGGCGGCGACATCGATATTATCCACGCCGATACCGGCCCGGCCGATCACCTTCAGATGGCCGGCCCGGGAAAGCACCGCTTCGGTTACCCGGGTGCCGGAACGCAAGGCCAGTCCATGAAAATCGCCGATAATTTCCGCCAGGCGCTCCGGGGCGCTGGTGGCTTTATCATTGTCCACGACCACTTCAATCTGCCCTGTCGCCTCCAGTATCTCCTTCGCCACAGGCGACATACCGTCGCGAATCATCACTTTGAACATGAACGCTTTGCTCCTTATCCAGGAAGTCATCGTTAAGCCGGCAGGCCCCATACCAGGCGCGGAAAGACGGCTGTATAACACATCGCCACCAATTTTGGCAAAGTCGATTTGCGGACCAACCAAAGACTTCCCGGGCCAAGGGCTTTTGACTTAAGCCGCACACACGCTTATTTTAGAATAACAAATTTAACTTCGCACCGCCCGGGTCCAT
>JASFFM010000369.1:0-4633 GCA_050124295.1 Desulfobacterales bacterium
CGTGTCGTCGATGAGGGTATCTACACTATTGATAGTCATTATTTATAAATAATGATTCTCTTAAAAATGTCAACCTATAAGCGGCAGGAATTCAGCCGCCATGGAGCGCCCCGAGGCATCCGGCGGCTTGGCTTCCGGTCGCCTGGATTTGGGCATCGTCATGACCACGGGCAGGCTGTTGGGTGCCGCCGGTGGCTATGGTTTGGAAATGATTCCACAACGGCACCGATGTCCCATCACCGGCACCATGTTGCCCCTCTGACCCTGGTTTGCGGCATCCACGCCTATCGCCAGATGACTGCGGCCCAACCCAGGTGACTTAGGGCAATGGCAATCGAAGCCTGGTCGGCCAGGATCGGCAATTTATATGGCCAGGCGTTTGGTTTAATCGGTTGCGGGTGGTTTTAACCCATAGGTCAACCCCACCGCCACGGCCGTCAAAACCGCGCAGAGCCAAAAGGCGATATTAAACGTCCCCGTCGTATCCGCCAGCAAGCCGGCCACGACCGGTCCGGTGATCTGTCCGGCCCCGAAGAACAGGGTAATAAACCCAAAAGCCTTTACGGCCTGGGCCGGCCCCATATAGTCCCCGACGGCCGCCGACATGATGGTGGGGATGCTCCATACGGTCAGGCCAAAGATGCCAATGGAGAGATACAGAAAAACATTTGGCAGGTTGGCGGCAACCAGGGCATACGCGATGGTAAACAAGGTGTAAACGATCATCATGCCAGGCTTTCGGCCAAGCCGGTCAGACAGCCAACCAAAAAGCGGTCCCGAAAAAATCGACAGCACCCCGACGACCGCCCAGAAGGTGCCCGCGGCCCCCTCTCCAAATCCCCGCTCATTGACCATGGTCGTGACGATAAACGTGGCATAGACCACGTAGGTCGCGCCGAACAGCGTATAGATGCAGCCCAAATGGATCATGCGCCTTTTGCGGCCTTCTTGGCTAGCCCCCTTTTTTGCTTGCGCGGGCAAAACCGGCGGCTGCGAGGGGGCACCCAAAGGGTCCAGGCCCTTTGCACGGGGCTCGTTTCGAAGCAAGCATGCCGCGATGGTTGCGATCAGAAGCGAAATGGTTCCAATGGTCAACCAACCCGTGCGCCAGCCTTGGGCCCCCTGGCTGGCATTCACCCAGGGAACAAAAAAACCGCTAAAAACAATCGCCAGGCCGTTTCCCGACAGCATGATCCCGGCGGCGCGCCCCCGGGTCGTTTTGTCAAACCAGTGGGACACCAGCCCCATCATGGGGACATTGGCCAGGCCGGAACCCATTCCGGTGGCCACATAAAGCGCGATGACTTCCCCAAAGGTAGAAGCACGGCTAATCAAAACCATGGAGGCACCGACCAGGACAAGCCCGCAAGAAATGGTCCAGCGCGCACCGATCGTCCTGGCGAGGATGCCGGCCATGATCACCGAAACCATATAGCCCACAAAATTCCCTGTGCCGATGAGCCCCATCTGGGAATAATTCAATGCCAGCGCGAGTCCCATGGAAGGCAGCAGCATTCCCAGCGAAAACCGCCCCAGGCCAAGGCATGCGAAAAGAACGGCCATGCCGGTGAGGGCAATGATCCAGCCGTAATGGGCCCTGGCTTTACCGGCTACGGTAGCGTCTGCCATGGCATTCTTTCTTCATTCTACGCACGGGCCATTTTTCAGCCTGGAGGATGTCTTTGGTTGTCGAGGTTGTTTAGCCCGGACGATGGATGCTTGATAAACGTGCCTTCCCGATACGCTCGAAAGGCCTGGTCCAATTCCGCCTGGGTATTCATCACAATGGGACCGCGCCAGGCCGCGGGCTCATTCAATGGCTTGCCGGTCAGAAGCAAAAACCGCAGGGGGGTAGCAGCAGCGCTGACGGCTAAACGCATGCCCTGATCGAAGAGAACCAGCGTTCCATTGGCAATGTCCGTTGCGTCCGTCTTTCCCTCACCGCCAATGACATAAACAAAGGCCGTATAGGACGGGTCGGTGGCATGCGCGAAAGTTTCACCTTCCGGCACGGTGCAGTCCAAGTATTCCGGGTCGATGACGATGTCGTCCATGGGCCCCTTGGCGCCACCGATCGATCCGGCAATCACTTTGACGCTAACGCCGTTTTTCAGCCTGACCGTCGGAACCTGATTCGCCCTAATACCGCGGTAGCGGGGTGCCATCATCTTTTGGGCCGCCGGCAGATTGGCCCACAACTGGAACCCGTGCATGGCACCGTGGGCATCGCCCCGGGGCATTTCCTGGTGGATGATACCGCTCCCGGCGGTCATCCATTGCACGTCCCCCGACGATATGACCCCGCTGTTGCCCAGACTGTCGCCATGTTCCACATCGCCCTTGATGACATAGGTAATGGTCTCGATGCCGCGGTGGGGATGCCAGGGAAAGCCTCGGCGGTAATGCGCCGGGGTGTCGGAGCGAAAATCGTCCAGCAGCAGGAACGGGTCAAAGCGAGGCGCCTGGCGGGTGCCGAAAACACGATGGAGATGGACCCCGGACCCTTCCGTGGTCGGCTGGCGTGTTAACAGCATACGGATTTTGCGGTTGGCCAGCATGGATAACGCGCTTGGTTTTCGTTTTCCCGCTCGAATAGGGTATGGGCCTGATGGGGGAAGTCGGCTCAACCCGGTTGACCGACAGGCAGCGTCAACACAGGGGGCCTATAGGCACCGGCGCCAATGTCTTATTATCAAGACCGAGGCCCCGAAAAGCTATTTCAAGTCGAGATTTTCAGCGTGTCGGCCCAGTTTTTTTAACAGGCGCACAATTTCAAGCCGCTCTTCGGGCGTCAATACAGCGACCATCTTTTCCAGGTTTTGGGAATGGGCATCAAAGGCGCTTTTGATCAAGCGGCGCCCGGATTTGGTCAGGTGTAGATAGAAACAGCGGCCGTCGGAGGGATCCTGGATGCGCTTGAGCAACCCTTTGGCCTCCAGGCGGTTGGCGGCGGCGGTCATCGATCCGCTGGTCAAGAGCACCTTTTCACCAATCGTGTTGATCGGAAGGGGCCCCTTGTGCAACAGAGCTTCCATGATGCTAAAGTCGCTGGCATTCAAGCCGGTGCCGGAAATACTGGCGCGGTCAGCTTTCTCGATCGCCTTGGTCGCCCGGCCCAGGATCAAGCGTATGTGGGATCCGGACTGCATTTGAATAGATTAGGGCTTTATACCTTTATGTCAAGATACTGCCGGGTCCCAAAAGAGATGCCTCTGGAGGTCAGATATCAAATGGAATGGGCAAAGATCGGGCGACGGCGCGCAAACTTGGATCATACCCGTTGCGCCGTGGCCGCCGTGACGAGCCATGCCGCGCCGATTCTTGTCCCACATCGGGGAACACTTTGCGGCGCTGACATCGAAGGGGTTTCGAAGCCCGGGCTTGGATTCCGAGGCTGCCCTGGCGCTTCTTCCCTAGTGTGGAAGGCCTTCGGTAGATCTTAGTGTCGGTCGAGTCCCACCGGCGCCAACCCCATGGGTGGCCGGTCTAAATCATTGCTCCAACCATTCTTGTGCGTGAATAAACGAGAGTCTCAAACCCGAACATTTCAGAGAATATCGAGGCCCAATGGTTGGGATGAATGGGTTCCGCATCCTCAACAAGCGTTGCCGCAAATGACTCCGGCAACCCTTTGTGATCGATACCTCTCAGAACGCAGCGCATACCAATTTCATTCTGCGGACAAGCCCGCAACATCCATTTCCGGTGTTATCAGAGGCTTGCGGTCGCATGCGTACCGCGGGGCTCCGGAAAGCCTCGCAGGGGAGGCTGCCACCGCGTGGGATAGCCGGGCGAAGGGGGGATATTGAGGCTGGAGAAGCGGTGGCCATGCGCGCCACCGCTTCATCGGCAAGGGTATCCGGTACATAGACGCCTGCTTCAACCGCGAAAGCCATTTTCCTCGTGCGAATCGCCGGAGAGGGGTTATTTCTTGGAACCCACGCAGCGGTACAGGGTAGAATGGACTGCATCGGGAAGCAGCCTTTCCGAATCCTGACCGCCTTTCAGCTGGATATGTCGCCCTGACAGTGCAGCGGACCGTCCTGCTCGACCACGATGCGCGTCTCCGGAAAGTAATCTTCTTCAAGTCTGCCGTTGAGGATATAGGTCAACGCGCCAGAAGGGCATTTTTTGATCTTGGCGATGACCTCATCCGCCGGGGCCCCATCGGGTCCCGTTTCCGTGACAAGCGCTCTCAGCCGGCAATGGAAACCGGTGAAGCTTTGCCAATCGCCTCCATGGTTTCATCGTATTTGCCGCGCATGTCCACACTGCCCTTTTCCAGATCTTTTTTGATGGGGCTCCAATCTGACGGGCACTCGGTCCGCAATTGCTCTACGCGTTGAACCATATCATCCATGATCATATTGAGATCCTGGATGTTCATAAGGATATTTTCCTTTTCCGCCGAACCAAGTTTGTCGATTTTGCGCATGGCGTCATACATTTTAGCTTTCCATGAGGTCATCTCAGATTCCATTGCCGAACAAAAATCTTTCACATCCATTGCGTATCTCCTAAGTTTAACGGTTGATTGACTTTTGGTTGTCCTATTAGCGATGCTTATAGGAGCCAGTTGTAGCCAATAGAGAAAATGTTTGCAGGAGCTTATAAACTGGAAAATAGTGAGTAA
>JASFFM010000370.1:0-4627 GCA_050124295.1 Desulfobacterales bacterium
GTAGAGGCAGGCCGCCACACAGTCCCCACAGCCGGTGCAGTTTTTGGAAACAAGATTCGGACCCATGCCGCAATGTTGCTGCATCTTGCCTTTGACCGTGGCGCAGCCCATGGCCAGGTTTTTCAAAGCGCCGCCGAAACCGGCCATGATATGTCCCTTGAAGTGGTTCAGGGTTATCAGCGCATCGGCATCCACGATGTCACCGGCGATACTGCAGGTTTCGAAATGCTTGCCCCCAGAGGGGATTTCCCGGGCGTTGCCGCTGCGCACACCGTCGGCAATGACCACCGGGGCCCCCAATATATTGGGATCGAAACCGTGCCGGGCCGCCAGCAGGGCGTGGGACGCCCCCTCATAACGCTGGCCCTGGTAGAGGGTGTTGGTGTCGGCCAGAAATGGCCGGGCGCCGGTTTTTTTGAGCAGCGCTAAAATCGGTGCGATCCAGATCGGTGAAATGAAACCCGTGGTGCCCGCCTCACCAAAATGAACCTTGACCGCCACCAGTTGCCGGGAAGTGATGGTTGCAAAAACGCCCGCGCGTTTGATGAGTTTCTTCACCCGTTTCGCATAGGGCATTTTCATGGAGGTGCGCAGATTCCAGAAATAGACTTTGGATGCCATTGGATCTCCTGTTTTATCGCCATTGGTTAGCGATGCCTTCGTAACCCTCTTAATTGGTGACGGTTTTGTAAAATGTTCACGTTACGGCGCGCCAATAAAGAAGAAAAAGGCCTGCGCAAGGTAAGCCGCCCTAATGCGCAATGCCGCACCTCACCAATAATGGACGTTTCACAAATTCGTCAATTGATAGATCCCGATATTCCCCCCACTGACATGTTTCCGGCGTTCGATCGACAGGCCCAGGCGCTCCGCCAGCATTGGAACCCCCCCATCCCTTAAAAATTGCCGGTAATTGGCATAGTGCTGGCGGCCGGCGGCCCGTTCGACCCCGTGAATAATCGCGCTGGCCAGATAACCTTTTAGGGATCGCTTCGGTCGGGGGTGGTAGTCGATCAGGCCGATATGCCCATTCCGGGCAAGAACGCGCGACATATCCTCCAGGACGGCCAGGCGCTGGGGAGGGGCCATCTCGTGCAACACCAGGGCCGCCAGAACGAGGTCAAAGGAATCATCCGGGTAGGGCAGCCGGGCTGCGTCTCCTCGGCAGATACTGGAACGGCCCGCCAGCCGCCCACGCGCCACTTGTAGCATGGCCGGCGACAGATCAATACCCGCGACCCGGTACCCCTGGTCCTGGTAGAAGGCCAACTGGGTACCGGTCCCGCAACCCACTTCGAGAACCCTCGCACCTTCGGCGGGTTGAAACAGGCTGAGGCCGATGGGTCGCAGGGCCCGGTTGAAGGGGTCGATCAACAGATCATACCAGGGTGCGATCCTTTGGTATTCATCGGTCATGCCCGGAGGTCTCCCAATTCTTCATCCGGTTTGCGGTTGCGCCTGGATGATATCGATTGCTTGCGGGGTCGATGGACCCTAAATCATCCAACGGCGATAAGGATTCAGGGCTCCAGGGGCGCCGACGCGGAACCCACCGGGGTACCTGCCGTTGATATTCCCGATAGGCCGGACCGAACCGTAAGGCAAGACCTTTCTCTTCCACCAGGGGGAAATAGACGGCATTGCTCAGGAAAAAAATTCCCATCCAGATCAAAAGCGGCCAGGACCCCAACAGCAGCGCCTCGCCCGCGAGCAGGAGGAGCACCCCGGAAATCATGGGGTTGCGAACATGGCGGTAGGGCCCCCGGATCACAAGTTTGCGGGGCGGCTCCCAGGGCGCGGGGGTTCCCTGTCCGTGCCGCGTGAAAAGGGTCACTGTCCAGAGCATCAATCCGCCGCCCGCCGCGGCTGAAACTAAACCCAACCAAAATCGCAGCAGATTGATCAGGGTCAGTTCATTGGTGATCAGCGCACCACCGGAAATCTTCAGGATCAGGGCCGGTATCAAAACCAGCACGGTGCCGGGAAGGAGGATGATGGCGCGGACAAGCCCCCAGGGCATATTTTATGTCCTTGGCAGAAGCTAACGGACCATAGCGGCCCGGAAGGGAAGGGAATACCAGCGATCCTTTTTCCCGGATATCAGAAGTGGCCACCGGCGTCAATTTTACCCTGCTGAAGCGTACCGATACAGGCCCTCGTCCGCTGAGATGGCCGCCGATGCCTATGAGGGCCGCGTGCCGCGTGCATCGGTAGCATCCCATGCTTATCATATAGGTGAAAGAAGGTGATCCCATGAAGCCAGAGCGTGTATATCGGCTGGTCTACCGGGTGACCGACTTGAACCACATGGATTACGACATCGTCAAAGCCCTTCTGGATGAAAACGAAATCGCGTATGATTGCATCCTCCTTGAATGCAAGCAGGGTGTGGCCTATGTCTACCAGCTGCGTCATCCCTACAGAATCTTCTACGAGTCATAGCCTGTCCCGCTAAAGCCCCGCCATGGTTTGTAACCCGGCTGGTTGGCGGGAAGCGCTTCGTCTTCGGGTCTCGATGGTGGCAGCCATCACGCCCCCACTGCAAGCCAGGCCAAGCGTTTGTGCCGCAAAGTGCTTTTTGCATCTGGCGTCACCGTCTGGTATATTCACTCCCGCACCATCGGCCTTGCATTGTCGCGAGACAGGGAAACCCTCATGACCAGCGCGCTGAACCCATCCGAAGGCACGGAAAAGCTGGCCGCCCTCCTGAACAAAATACCCGTCGGGATCACGCTGATCGATCTGGTGGACCGAATCCGCTACTCCAACGACGACAGCGCGCGCATCGTGGACCGCCGGCCGGAGTACATCGGCCGGGGCATTCGATCCTGCCACCAGAAGGCGGAAAGTATCGCCAGGAGCGACCGCATGCGGGAGGATATCCGATCGGGCCGCCGGGAGGAGGTCGACTAGGAAACCGTGCGCAACGGGCGCACCCTGGTCGTCACGGTCTTGCCTTACAGGGCTGAGACGGCAGACTGCTCGGTTATATTCAGCATTTTGTGGTCAAACCCGCACCGGATAGACGGCCGCCTGGCCATTAAGGCGCGGCGGTATCCTTATCCTCAAGCGATCGGGCGTCTGCGCCATTTCGCCCGCATTGCCGACCATCCAAAATGATGCATGTGAGGCCTTCTACGTGAGGTATGCCGACCCGCAAACCAAATGCGACTTCGCCCAGATGGCCAACGACATCCGGGGCCTGGCGGCGGAAGAGCTGCACGACCGGGATAACCGAGGCCTACCGCGGCATCCACTTCAGCGCCGAAGCGCGGGGCCTGCACCGGGTCAACGCTCCATCGCGCCTGATCAGTCGTGTATTGGCCCCCCTGATATCGTTTCAGTGCCTGGCAGACAAGGTTCTTTACGAACGGGCCAGCTCCCTCCACGGGGAGGAGATTTTGGACCCCTCCCGGACCGCTGCCGTGTTTGCCACCGCAACCCGCAGCGCTGCCGCCATCACGAAGATTCATCACATTCGGATCCCACAGCGCGATGCCCTCGAGAGTCCGCCGATCGCAGGCCGGGTGGTTGTCTGCAACCCGCCCGATGGCATCTGCACTGGCAAAGAAGACGATCTGGATGGTTTCTACAAGCAACGGGGGAATTTCCTCACGCAGCGCTGCCGCCCGTCCATAGCCTTTGTCTATTTTGGCGAACGGGCCCTCATCGAGCGTCTGGGCTTGAAACCGTCCTGGAAAAAACCCTTGTCCCCGGGAGGGCTTGACGGCCGGCTGGTGAAGTATGAACTCTATTGAAGGCCTACCGCCCTATCATCGGCGGCCACCATCACCGCTCAACAGGAGACGCCATGGTTGATCTGACAGCCTGCCGCGAATGCCAACACCCGGTATCCCAAAACGCCGTGGCCTGCCCCGGCTGCGGCGCCCCTTATCCGGCCAAGGTGAAATGGGACGGGTACGGGTTTGAGTACAAGTCTGAAACAACCCTTTTCGGGCTGCCCTTGCTGCATGTGTCGTTCAAATACCGCCCCAACCGAACGCCGGTGGTCGCCAAAGGGGTTATCGCCATCGGGCAGTTCGCCTGCGGGGGCTTTACCTTGTCGCAATTCGGCCTGGGCCTGATCAGCATCAGCCAGTTTACCATTGCCGGAGGGGCGCTGGCCCAGTTTGCCCTGGCCGATCGCCTGATCGCTCAGTTCGGTGTTTACGTACATCAGGGTGTCGGGCAGATGGTCATCAGCCTGTCTGAGCTCATGAAAAGGGTGGTTTGACATGCACACCATCCTGGTTATCGAAGACGACCGCAACACCGCCGCATTGGTCGTTCTTTACCTCGAGCGGGAGGGATTTCGCGCCCTGAAGGCCCACAATGGCCGGGCCGGCCTGGCGCTGGCCCGCAAGCACCAGCCCAGCCTGGTGATCCTGGATCTCATGCTCCCGGAAATGGACGGCTGGGAAGTCTGCCGGCAGCTGCGCCGCACCTCTAATGTCCCCGTGATCATGCTGACCGCCCGCGGGGAAGAAGTCGACCGGGTGGCCGGTCTCACCCTGGGGGCCGATGACTATGTGGCCAAGCCCTTTAGCCCGCGCGAGCTCATGGCCCGCGTCCAGGCCGTCCTGCGACGCACGGCCGCTGCTCCGGCTGCGGGACAACGCCCGACCCC
>JASFFM010000371.1:0-4615 GCA_050124295.1 Desulfobacterales bacterium
GGCCCAGGCATCTGGATCCTAACGCTGTTCATCCTTTACCATCGCAGGGTGCTGATACAGCCGCGCCGGAGGGCTCGCGGATCCTTCGAATCGGAACCCACCTTTTGGAGCGCAAGCTGCGGGGGGCACCAAGGGCATCCCTTCGCCGGCAGCCCGCCCATCTCATCAGCGCTGCAAGGGACTGATTTAGAGGTCACAGCCCTGTCGCCATGCCTCACCAGGTGTCTCTACCGGCGCTACAGCGGTTTTCTCCCTGCTCAGGAAATAAATCGCATATTAATAGTTATTACCTATTATTTAGCCCATATATGTCTGCTGTTGCCAACCGTAAAGGAGTGTCTAAATTATAAATTATGGAAGGTAAAAATGAAGTACAGTGAAGAATATAGAATAAACGCAAGATTACTGGGATGACGACAACGAGGGCCATGTGGACACCCGCTATTCCAATCACGAATGTGAAAACCCTGACCCCCATTTGGGCTGCAATCTGGGCATCGATGTCGCCGGCTAATATAAAGGAGGTATGACATGATTGGTACCGTTCTAACAGTCGCATTAATTGGATACTATATTAACAGCTGCGCGCAGAGCTTCAACCAACAGGCGTCATGCAAAATTTAAAACGGCAGAGCTTCAAAACATAAGGCTTTGAGGCTCTGCCTTTTTTTGGCCTCGGTTTCCGGTTTAGAAGCACTTCATCTTCGTGCCCAATGGTCAGACCCAATCTCAGCGTAAATCGCTTTTGGGCGGTAACGCAAGCTGGTTCATTGCCAAAATGGGGATTACCGGCGCTATTGACCTTCCGACAGTGGGTGTGAATGCTGCCCTCTGCTGCATTGTGCGCCTTGCCGAGAAATCTTATCCAAATCTTTTGATCGCCGATCGTCCACATTTTGCCGTCGTGGCCCTCAACAATCAATTGCTTGGCTTGCAAACGAGTCCCGCCCGAACATTTCAGGAACCTTACGATGCCCATTTGCTTGGATGGATTGGTTCCGTGTCTTAACGCAAGATTGCGGCCAATGTGTCCGCTAACCCTTGGTGAGCGGCGCATTTCAGAACCCAGGGCATACCCTTTTCACCCGGCAGGCACGCCTGCGGCATCCCTTTACGGTATTATCAGGCGCTGGCGGTCGCATGCGTGCGGCGGCGCTCCGGGACGCCTTGTGGATGAAAACCTCCAACGCGTGCCATCTCCGGGTTAAGTTGCCCACGCCCACATGAACCAAGAAGCCCCCTTCCCGCCCGGTCTGGAAAATGCTTTCCCAAGAGAGGGGCGTGTGCCTTCGCCTTGTTGCGGTGCGCCATCGAGGCTGCCGTTTCCTCCCCTTAAGTTTCCGTGAGGCCATCGATCAAGTTTTGAAGCATCTTTTTCGTCTCGGGGTCTTTTGTCCCCTCATGGAGCTTGATGAGTTTCTCAATCGACACCGGCGCGAGGACCTCCATAACCGGCGGGGCGGATGGCGCCGGCTGAGCCTTGCGGGCCGTTTCCAGACCTACCTTGGGTAAAATGGCCGCGGACACGCGCTCGATGGCTTGGAACAGAAAATCGTTGTTGTAGCCGGCCAGAAAGCCCAGGGCTGAGGCGCTGAGTCGGATGGTTGTGGTTGGGGTCCCGCTGGCCACCTCCTGAATAAACAGGGAAATGGTTCCACCAGCCACGATCCCCAGGATGATCCGGCTGACATACTCGGGGACGCGATTCATGTCGAATTCCCGGTTGCGAAGATGCTTGTGGCATGAGCGAAGCAGAAAGGCCAGTGCCCCTATGGCCCCGTAGGTGAAGGGAATGATGCTCTGCAGGATAGAATTGATTTTGTGCCAGCTTTGAACATTGACGCTGGCGCTCGCATTGAGAGGATAGAATTTACTCAGGATCGTTTGAACGTTCTCACCCAGAAGGGCCAGGAGGACAAAGAAAATCGCCCAGTACCAGAGTTTGCGTGACCAGATCCTGGCCTGGGAGGCCGGTTTGAGGACCAGGAGTCGCAGGCGGCGTTCGCCATACGCGTCGGAAGTGTCCCGCAAAGAACGAATCGTGATCGGCTTGAGGAATTTTGCCAGATCGCGGTAGGCTTGGAGAAATTCTGCGCGTTGCGCGGTATTGGCGCTGCCCTCGCCGCGGAGGTGGACGCCGGCCTTGGTAATTTCCGCGATGATCCGTTTGGGGACATCGCGACCACTGGCCACAGCAAATTCCATCAATTCCAGAGCATCGCGGACCTGCTGTTGAATCCCGATCCCTTCAGCTGGTTGTCCATGGGTCAGTTCGGCGGTTTCTTTGGTGTTATCCTGCATGGCAGCCCCCATTTACGGTAGATTGGGTTCTCATCAAAAACAGTGGTCAATCTCTCGCGCACCGGTCATCGAAGAGATGGACCCGAAAATCGATCTGTTCTCTAAACCTGGCCCGGCGAATTTCTTCACCGGAGGTTACCCGGCTCCGGCGGCAGATTGGTGGGATAATAGCCGGCCGCTTTCGGCCAACGTTTCTTGGTGGAGGCCTGGATTGCCGCCGTGTGGCGATATGGCGTGCGCGTTTGCCAAAAGCTTTCTAAATGCCGTCGTATGCATCGTGCATCATGGCGCAGGGGCGCCGCGGCTGAAGCCAAAAATGAATACGTTGCGGCGCCTGATCTCCCAGTCCAGATCTGCCAAACGTTGGCGCAACAAACGGCAGGCGCCCAGCGTTTGTCGTTCCGGCCCTTTGCCATAAATACCCCCGGGCCATGCTTCCCCGTGGGCGGCGCCCAACCCGATCTTCCTGATGGATCATCTGGTTTTGGGCCGAGCTTGCGGGCAAAGCTTGGCCAGGTCGGTGAGCGCCGAGGCGTCGGTATCATGCCATCTACCGTCGCGGCCAAGGATTCAATCTCTTCTTTAGCCACCCCGCATCCCCCAACGGTATGATGGGCGCGGGTGATAGAGCGTTTCATCTTCTTCCGAATCCGGAGCACCGTCACACCACCATGCGACGGTTTGGGGCACATGGCGTCCCAGCGTAAGGCGGGAAAGGAGGACATCGAGGGCATTGGTATGAAAGTGCACACGGCCGGGCTGGTGCCCCCTCATCCAGTATCCCCCGCCGATGACCGTGCGGCCCTCGTCGGGTTCGTTTGACCAGCCTTCCTTAAGGCCCGGATCATTGTCACGAACCGAGGGAGTGAATTCCGATCCGCGGCGCGGCCAGGACAAAGGGGTTAAGATTGGCCCGAATCATGCGCATCCCTGTCTTCCGACCTCCCACAGCGCCCAGTGGCCGCACGGCCCTTGGTTCGATAAACAACGATTTCGGTATCCGCTGCGATTCGAGACTGTGGCCGTCCGACGATCCCAAGGGCACCCCTCAGACCCCCCAAAACCGTTTCAGCATAAGCGATCCGCTTTGGGTGAACCGATTCATCCCGCGGTGACCATTGTTTTCTTTCTTAACGGGTTGCATGAATGCCGTCGTTCATTTCTTTTCCAGCCTGACCTTCACCTCATCCAGTTTGTAGCGTGCCGGAATAAAGGGCATGCCCTCGACTTTCTCCTGCTTAAACCAGGAATAGATCTTGCGATAGTAGGCCGCATCCACGACATAGAGGGATAAGCTGTACTCCCCAGCCGGGCGCCCGTCATAGATTTCGGTCATAAAAGCCGTGTTGGGCGCGATAAAGGGCCATTTGGGATAAAAGACACCCTCCTGGGCAATATCCACGGCCAGAAGGATGTAATGGCCTTGGGGGATATTGGCGGTCATACCGATGATCCTGATCACGCGCGAGCGACGCGATCCACTGCTTGGGGAAAGGATCTTGCCGTAGGCCGGAACTTCCGCATCCGGCCGAAAGGTTGCCAGGCGGTCTGTGTCCTTCAACATGGGATCGTAGATCCGGTATATTCCCAGCGGGTTGAATGACTCGACGATGAAAGGGTTGAAAAAGCTGAAGGCGGAGGGAATGTTGACGGCTAAAATGAGCCATGTTGCCGCAAAGAAAATGGCGGCCGTTTTACAAACGATTCTGGTGGTGGCCTGATTTTTGGCCAGTGGCACGGGTTTTCGATCGCTGCCGGCCATTTCGGATAGCTCCCGTAGAAAACCTTGCCTGAAAAGAACGATCCCACTGGTTGATATGGATAGCGCGGTTTTCTTCGAGAACACCGCGTTCAGGCACCACGGTGACGTCACCTATCAACAACCGTAGGAAACATCGCTGGGGAAGAGGAAAGGTCGACCCCCTGTAAAAAGGAATGATAACAGCTATTGGCGCATCATCAGCTAACGCTCCATTAACATACGATAGCATGGGAAACAAGGGGATTTCAGTGTGCGACCGCTGGCCAGCAAGCCTCCGCCGTGCCTGAACGCCGATGGGATCGCATGCTTCAGACCATCATGGCGCCCCCCATCGAGGCCGCAAGGTCCTGTCGATAATCATTCCCGCCCCTAAACGAAAGACTTCTTGATGCACCGCCGGCGATCGCCAAGGCCTAAAGGGCACCAACGCTTGGGGATGGCTGCCACAGTGGTCGAGGGCATTGGTCGGATCATCGCGAAGCGGCACCCGGAACAGGCTTGCAACCGTTTTTTCCCCCTCGCCACAGTCCGGTGAGGCCCAAGGTGCAGCAT
>JASFFM010000372.1:0-4607 GCA_050124295.1 Desulfobacterales bacterium
GGCCGATCTGATCGTGGCCGCCACGCCCGTTTTCTTCTTTAACATGAGTGCCCAGCTGAAGGCTCTCATCGACCGCTGCCAAACCTTCTGGGCGCGGAAATACCGTCTCCGCTGGCGGGATCCGCGCCTGAAGTCCAAGCAAGGGTATCTGCTGTCCGTGGCCGCCACCCGAGGCAAAACGCTTTTCGATGCCATTCATTTGACCATGAAGTACTTCTGTGACGCCATTGATGCCGAGTATGTCGGACACCTGGTCTACCGCGAAATCGAGGGTCCCAAGGACATGTCCCGCCATGCCACGGTTGTCGAAGATGTGCAGCGAGCCGTGGCCGAACTGCTGGGTCCCCTGGCAAAGCGCAAACGGCTTTTGATTGTCGGCCCCGCCGGTGATGGTGTCGAACAGATGACGGCTGCCCTGGTGCGGGTCCAGGCATCCGATCGTTTCGATGTGCGCGTCGGCGGGCTTCAACCGGCGGCGCAAGTCGATGCCCGGGCCATCAAGGCCATGGCCGCCCGCGGCTGGGATATCGAGTATGAATTGCCCATGGCGCTGGAAGAGGCCTTGGATGATTGGCTCCCGGACAAGGTGATCACGATGGGGCCGGCACCCGATAGGCCCCTGGCGGTGGACGCCGAGGTCATCCACTGGGATGTCCCCCTAACGGCGCCGGAGGGCGCAGAGGCCGCCGGCGAGTTGTGCGACATCCTGGATGACAAGGTTGCCACGCTGGTGGGCTGAGTTCGCGCCGAGGCATCATCGGATGTGATTGTCATCTGTCCATCATACATTGTATACCGCTGGTGGCCCGCGACGCTAAATGCTTGGCCAGGTCAAACGTGAACACAAAGGAGGAGGAATTCAATGGACAAGTACGTATGTACGATTTGCGGTTATGTTTACGACCCGGAGCAGGGTGATCCCGACAACGATGTCGCTGCCGGAACGGCCTGGAGCGATGTTCCTGAAGACTGGGTCTGCCCCATCTGCGGGGCCGGCAAGGATGACTTCGAGAAGGAAGAATAGCCACCCCTCGAAGCCGCCCGAAAATCCTTTTTGCGCAATGCCCTTTGGGGCCCGCCCGGCGGGTCGAAAGGGCATTGATTTTTCCGCCCGGCGTCTTAATATCGTTTTCGTCTTTAGGCTGTGCCGGGCCAGGCCCACGGGCGCGAGACAGCCATCTAATGCGAACACCAAATCAGCCAGGGGAGGGTCATGCGGCCTATCAAAATTGCAGACGGTGTCTACGATGTCGGCGTGAAAGACTGGAACATCCGCGATTTCCACGGATACAGCACCCATCAGGGGACGACCTATAATGCCTTTCTGGTGATGGATCAAAAAATTGCCCTGATCGATACGGTAAAAAAGGAATTTGCCGATCAGATGCTGGACAATATCGCTCAGATCGTGGACCCCACAAAGATCGACCTGGTGGTCAGCAACCATACGGAAATGGATCATTCGGGAGGGTTGCCGCAGCTCATGCAGCGCATCGGCGAGGAAAAGCCCCTTTTCTGCTCCAAGGTGGGTGCCAAAAACCTCAAACAGCATTTTTTTCCGGCCTGGAATTATCATCCGGTCGCCAATGGAGAAGAACTCAGCCTGGGGCGTCGAACACTGACCTTCCTGGAAACACGCATGCTGCACTGGCCGGACAGCATGTTCTCCTACTTGAAAGAAGACAAGATTTTATTTTCAAGTGATGCTTTTGGGCAGCACTATGCCGGTCCCGAAAAATTCGACGATGAAATCGGTGACAAAATTATGCCTCATGCCCAGAAGTATTATGCCAATATCCTTCTGCTTTACGCCGCCCAAACCCTCAAGCTTCTCGAGAAGATTGGCGAAATGGGGCTGGAATTCGAGATGATCTGCCCCGACCACGGCGTGTTGTGGCGCAAGGATATTTCCAAAATCATCGATGCCTACGTGCGCTGGTCCCGGCAGGAGGCCAAAAACAAGGCCCTGGTGATCTACGATACCATGTGGCACAGCACCCAGGCCATGGCCGAGGCGATTGCTCAGGGCATGGCCGAAGCGGGTGTCTATGCTGTGCCCGTGGATCTGCGGAGCACCCACCGCAGCGACGTGATGACCGAGGTGCTCGATGCCCGGGCCGTATTGGTGGGCTCACCGACCCTCAACAATCAGCTTTTTCCCACGGTAAGCGATTTCTTGACGTATATGAAAGGGCTCAAACCGAAGAACAAGATCGGCGCGGCCTTTGGCTCCTATGGTTGGAGCGGCGAGGCCGTTCGCCAGATTACGGGCGAACTCGAGGCCATGAAGTTTGAGATCGCGGATCCGGGTCTGCGGATTCAGTACGTGCCTGACAAAGAGGGGCTGGCCGCCTGTGAGGACTTCGGGCGACGGATTGCCGCGGCCATGGCGACGTGATTATTTTTCAAGCCAGCGCAAGGCCGCCGAACGGAGATGATGGAATGAAAGTGCCGGTTATCGATATGAGCGATTGCACCCTCTGCGGCGGCTGCTATGAGCTATACCCGGAATTGTTCCGCCTAAACGACGCCGGCTACATCGAAGTTGTCGAACGGGAGTGCCATCCGGAAGCTGACGTGGACGACGCCATCAAACACTGCCCCATGGACTGTATTCACTGGGAGGAAATTTGAAGGATTCGCGAGCCGTACGCCGCGTGTCTTGCGAAACCGTCTGAAGCAGGCAGTTTGGATGCCGCTTTGCAGCATGAGGAGAAGATAAATGAAAAAGGTGGCCATGTTCGTATTCAACGGCTCCCCCATCTGTTTCGTGCATGTGCTCTTGAATGCCCTGGACATGCACGCGCGTGGCGATGCCGTGCAAATCGTCATGGAAGGAGAATCGACCCAGCTGGTGGCGGAACTGGCCCAACCGGACAACTGGCTCCACAGCCTCTGGCAGCAAGCTTGTGAAAAGGAGCTGGTAGCCGGTGCCTGTAAGGCCTGCGCCCAGAAGCTGGGTGCCCGGCAGCCAATCGTGGACACGGGGCTGGCCTTGCTGGATGATATGCAGGGCCACCCCGGAATGGCGACCTTTCGAGAGCAAGGTTACGACATCATTACCTTTTAATACTATCGGCGGCGGGCGCCCAAAAACGGCCGCGGCTATGGATCTATCATGAACCAGGCAGTTGCGACCCATCGCGCACTAAAAAAGGAAATCCGGGCACTTTTACAGGATGCAAAATTCGCCACGGCCATGAGCGCCTTAAAGGATTATCCCGCCCGAAAGGTGGTTAATCCGTTGATATCCTTTTTTTGCAGCAGCGATATGCGCCTGCGCTGGCGTGCCATCAGCGGCATGGGCGTGGTCGTTAGCCATCTGGCCGATGCGCAAATGGAGTCCGCCCGGGTGATCATGCGCCGGCTGATGTGGACCTTGAATGACGAATCCGGCGGTATCGGCTGGGGCGCCCCCGAAGCCATGGGTGACATCACCGCCCGGCACAAGGCCCTGGCCGATGAGTTCGGATGCATCCTGGTCTCCTATATCCGTCCGGACTGCAATTTCCTGGAGCATCCCATTTTGCAGCGCGGCGTGCTTTGGGGGTTAGGGCGCCTGGCGCATGTCCGTGCCGAGATGGTCGTGGAGGCCGTTCCATTCATCCGTCCGTTTCTCGACTCCGACGATGCCGTTCATCGCGGTCTGGCCGCCTGGGCGTTGCGGGCCGTCGACGATACCTTTCGAATGAACACGAGCCGTCCGCTGTTTCATGATCGGGGTGCACTTGAGTTTTATTACAACGGCGACCTGATGACTGTCACCGTGGGAGCGCTTGCCGCCGGAAAACAGCCACCCGCATCATTTAGCTAGTAAATCATACCATCAGGAGATCGAACCAATGACCGAAAACACCAGCCTCCAACAACTGGCCACAGCGGATTTGTGCGATGCGCATGCCGATCTCCTCCAGATTGCCCAGCCGATATTTCGTTCCTACGGTCGTCTCCCCCAATTCAACGGCCGGATCTACACGGTTCAGGTGTTCAAGGACAATGTCCTGGTGCGCCGCCAACTGGAGCAGACCGTCAAGGATGCGGTAATGGTCATTGATGGCGGCGGTTCGCTCGAATGTGCTCTGGTCGGCGATATCCTGGCCGGTTTGGCGGCCAAAAACGGATGGCAGGGTATCGTTGTCAACGGCTGCATCCGGGATGCGGCCGCCATCGCCTCGCTGCCGATCGGGATTCGCGCCCTGAATACCCACCCCTTGAAAAGCGGTAAAAAGGGAACGGGGCAGGAAAATCTGCCTGTGACGTTTGCGGGTGTGACCTTCCGGCCGGGGGACTATCTGTATGCCGACCTTGACGGTCTGCTGGTGTCCAGCAAGCCCTTGACTTTATAAGCCCCAGTTATCCGGTGGCAGTGGATTCTTGCCTTAGGTCAATGCCCTCTTGTGACACGTCTGTTACTGTAGCTCTTACGGTTCAATTTTCACAGGATCGTTTCCCTAAGACGAGGGAGGTTCAGCCATGAAGTGGGCTCCGGAAGCTGAAAAGGCCATCAAAAAAGTTCCCTTTTTCGTTCGCAAACGCGTGCGCGCACGGGTGGAAAAAGAGGCTGAAGCCGGCGGCAAGCCTGTCGTGACCCTGGCGGAAGTCAAGGC
>JASFFM010000373.1:0-4578 GCA_050124295.1 Desulfobacterales bacterium
GAATCCGGGTGCCGCGGCAGGCCTGGGCGCACCGTTCATCGATCCGCGGGCCGATCGGAAAAGAATATCATGCCCCCGCGCTTTGGCTAAATCTTGAGGATCCCCAAGGTCAAGTATTCAGGGACCAAGGGGTATGCCCGTAATTCGGTTCCCTGAACGCTCCCAACCCTAACGTCATCAAACAACCGGTAAGAGGGGGGTAGCATGCCTTTCAAGCGAGTGCGATCAATCATGGTCTTTCTGCTGTCAGCGGCTTTGATGAGCGGCTGCGCCCCGAAGCCACTGCTTCAGAATTCCGCCGATACACCGCCGCTAATCCTGCTGCCCGCCTCCACGAGCGGTGCCCTTGATGGGCGTGCCCGCTTCCGGGAGATTTATTGCGCGATCAACGCTGAGCGGGGCCAAGCCTTGCCCGACTATCGTCCTTGTGAAGAAGCGCTGGTCCGGTTAGAGGGGGAAGGATCCCCCGCGGGCACTCCCGTGGATCTGGGCGGCAGCTCTTCCCCGTTACAGGTGGTGTTTGTGCCGGGGGTCGGGTATGGATGCGTCAAAAACTTTGTTGATTCGCGTATGACCGCGCCAACCCACCTCTCTCAATTTGGTCACGCGTTCACCCTCCTGGAGGTCGAAAGCCTCTCCAGCAGCGGGCGCAATGCAAGCCTTATCCGAGATGCCGTCATGGCCATGCCCAAACTTAGAGAGGGCAAAACGCTGGTGCTCATGGGTTACTCAAAGGGTGCCGTGGATATCCTTGAGGCTGTCGCCACCTTTCCGGATTTGACGCACAGGGTGGCCGCCGTGGTGAGTGTCGCCGGGGCGGTGGGCGGCTCTCCGCTGGCCAACGATGCGACCCAGTCGATGATGAACATGCTACAGTATTTTCCGGATGCCGAGTGTGACCCGGGTGACGAGGGGGGGCTTGAAAGTCTCAAACCAGAGGTACGCAAGCGCTGGCTGGCCGGAAACGCTTTGCCCGCCTCCATTCGTTATTATTCGATCATCGCCTATCCCGATCGAGAGCATATTTCTTCGATCCTGAAATCGACCTACAATAAGCTCAGTCAAGTCGATCCCCGCAACGACAGTCAGGTCATCTTTTATGATCAGGTAATTCCCGGAAGCGTGCTTTTAGGCTACTTGAATGCGGACCACTGGGCCATCGCCGTCCCGTTCAATCGGCGTCATCCCTTCATCAGCGCGACGGTCATCGACAGGAATGCCTTCCCGCGGGAGGTTCTGCTGGAGGCCATCGTCCGGTATGTCGAAGAGGACCTCAAGCGCGTATCCGCAAATTAAGACCTGTACGGCAATCGCGGCGCCTGAGACCTGATCGGTCTGGAGGCAGCCGCACCCCTCAGCAGGCGGCGCTTGTTGCCCATCAAGATAAGGCCGGCAAAGACTTCAAACCCCGCTTTTGCTCAGTGGGACCCCTCGTCTGATCTGCGCTAAGGAAACCGCTTCTAACGGTCCCAGGAAAAAAGATAGGCCCCCACCCCCAGGAAAGTCACGGTCATTAGCAGCAGCACGGTGATTTCGGGGAGCACATCGCTGAGCCCCGCCCCGTCGTTCATAATCCTGCGGATGCCCTGCAGGAGGTGCGTCAACGGAAAAGCCTGGGCCACCTGCTTTACCCATTCGGGCGCCCCTTCCAGAGAAAACCATACTTCGGAGAGGAACATCATCGGCCAGGAAATGAAATTAAGGATGCCGGTGGTGAATTCTTCACTGACCCCGCGTGCCGCCAGGACGAGACCCATGGCTGTCAGACTCAGGCTGCCCAGAAAAAAGAGCACGAAAATATCGGCGAGGGCTCCTGCCACATGAAACGTGAAGATCAAGTCGCAACCGAACCAGACCACCAGCAGGGTGAACATCAGGAGAAAAAGGCGCGAGAGCATCTGGGCGCTGAGATATTCGAAAGCCGTCAAGGGTGTGGCCTTAAAGCGCCTCAGGGCGCCGTTTTTACGGTAGCGCACCACGACGTAGCCCACCCCCCACAAGGCGCTGAACATCATGTTCATGGCCAGAATCCCCGGAAACAGCCAGTCGATGTAACGGATTTCCGTGCTGTGAACCTGCCCTCTACTGAGCGGGAGGCTGTCGATAGTGCCGGCGAGGCTGGCCTGGAAGATCTTTTCGGCCAGGTAACCGTTGGGAGAGGATGCATTGATCCAGTAAGGATACGGGGGGGGGCCGGAACGGACCACCAGATCCAATTTGTGGTGGCGAAGCTTTTGCATGGCCTCCGCCTGGGAGGCAAAGCCCACGAATTGCAGATAGCGCGTTTGTTTGAAGACTTCGGGCAGCTCCAGCGATTCCACACTTAGGTTTTGCGGTGGGGCGGGGAAAACGCCGATTTTATAGGCCGTATGTTCCCGGCCTCCGAAGAGGATGCCGAATCCGGCCACCAATAGAAAAGGAAACAGAAAATTCCACCCGAAGGAGGCACGGTCCCTGAAGAACTCCCAATTGCGGGCCTTGAACATCATCCATATTCGTTTGATCCGCATGGTTAATCCCGTAGATGACGACCGGTCAGGTTGAGAAACACATGCTCGAGATTCGGGGAATGCACGGACATGTCAGACAAATCGACCTGGTTGGCCAGGAGTTCTTTGAGGCAGTCGTCAATATTGGACGTCTGGATATGAACGACCCCGTTCATTTCCTGCACCTGAAGCGGTAGCGTGGTCAAGGGCTGGCGAAAGCTGCTGCGCGGCAAGACGACGGTCACCCCACGGCAGTGGGTGCGGATCAACGCTTCCGGGGCACCCCGGGCGATGATCCGGCCGTGGTCCATGATGGCCACCTCGTCGCAGAGATGTTGGGCCTCTTCCATGTAATGGGTGGTCAGGATGATGGTTTTGCCCGAGGCCTTGATGGCGTGGACGATATCCCACAGATTGCGGCGGGCCTGGGGATCCAGGCCGGTGGAGGGCTCGTCCAGAAAAAGCAGCTGTGGCCGGTTTACCAGCGCCAGGGCCAGCAGAAACCGCTGCCGCTGGCCGCCGGACAGGTTTTCATGCCGCTGGTGTTTGAAATCCTGAAGCTGGCAGCGTTCGATCAAAAGATCCAGATCTTCCGTGTCCTCGTAAAGCGCCTTGAAGACCTGCAGGGTTTCCCTCACCGTCAGCATGGCCAACAGGGAGGTTTGCTGAAATTGAATGCCCACCTCGCTTTTGAAGGCCGGGGTGCGGGGATGGCCTTTGTAAAGAATATCGCCTGAGGAGGGCGCCAGGATATTCTCGATCACTTCCAGGGTGGTGGTCTTGCCGGCGCCGTTGGGTCCCAAGAGACCGAAACAGATGCCCGCCGGAATGACAAAACTGACGTCATTGACCGCCACAAGGGAGCCGTAGCTTTTGGTCAGATGTTTAACTTCCAGGATAGGCGTCATCACAAGTGTCCTTTCAAGAGCGCTGACCTAATGCAATCTGGGACATACCCCATCGTTTGGCAAGCCGCCTGCGGGTTTCAATCGCGATTTCCAGGTTTTCCCGGTTTTCTTCTTGCAGGCCCCATGGGCCCGAAGGGTTGATGGGAGTTGTTTATTTTAGGGCTGACGGTGAGCAGGATCAGGATGGTCTTTGCATTTTTTTTATTCCAGGTTAAGATGCCAAGGACACTTCCGGGAGCGACAGCTCGGCCGCGGCCGCGAAACCGAACGGCCGAAAGCCTGATGGGTCCCCATTTTGAGCATCATATTTGCGGAAGCAGACCCACCCCTTGTCCAATCGCAAACCGTATCGATCTGGAAGGGGCGGTGCCCGTTTGGTTACCCTTTTTTTCGCCAAGTGGTGTTGCCAATCATGTTTCGTTTCTGTTGTATGGTCGTGGTTTTTATGGTCTTGGGTTGCGCCAGCACGCCGCAGACGGCGGATGAGTATCGCCGCGCCGCATCGGGTTCCATGGTGCTGGCCGTCGAGCGTTTTGAGGTTCATCGCGCCTATAACCGTGTGGCCAATACCCTCGAGATCATGTTGGCCATGTGCTTTGAAGCCGACGCCCGGGGGGACTTGTCTCATGACCGCGACAGCCAACCCGCCGACCGCCAATGGCATCCGACCGTCATCGTCGCCGATGCAAAAACGGAAATGCATGTGCAAGGGGTCAAAGAACAGGGCCTGGCCTATTGGGGCCAGCAACCCCAAGGGGGGCCTTACGTGCTCGTGCTGGATGCCTTTCCGGCCGGCGTCGACAAGACGCAAATCGTCATGTATCGCCCAAGGGTCGGATACGGAGCCCTCATTAGTACCGTCAAAGGATGGGTGACCGGCGAGAAGCAGGCCTGTCCGGCAGAGTAGGTCATGGGGGAACCATTGGGGGCGTCCTTGGTGTTTGGGAGTAAGGGGGGGCATCCAAAACCGCGAGGTGGGCGTTGCCTTCCGCTAAGAAGCTTTATGCCCACCCTTGCCAAAGGGGAACCGCTGCAGCGATGGATAACTTTCAACCTATCCTTATTGATCTGCCGCCGCCGTGGGCAGCGAAACTCGATCCGATGCCATCGTGACGATCGGGCGGTCGCCCGTGCCCGCCGGCGACCTAGGACAAAGGCTAGGGGCTGCCGGGATGATTGCC
>JASFFM010000374.1:0-4568 GCA_050124295.1 Desulfobacterales bacterium
CTTGGTTGCCTCGGGGTAATGGCCCCTGTTCATGATTGCCCTGTTTGCGGCGCGGGCCGCAAGCCTTCTATCGGGCCGAAGCCGCCCTGAATCGGCGGGAATTGATCAACGTCGGCCTATCGATATCTATATTAAGCCCGCCGCCCGGCTTTGCAATGCACTGCGGCAACGGCCCCGCCTTTTGTGGCCGGCGAACGCCCTTATGGCGGCCTCGAGCGTTACCCCGCGCTAGGCTGCGGACGGGAGATTAGATCCCGGCCAGATCGCGCATCTGCTCTGCTTTATTGGTTTGCTCCCAGCTGAAAGTGTCTTCGCTGCGGCCGAAATGGCCGTAAGCCGCCGTGGGCAGATAAATCGGCCGCAGCAAATCGAGATATTCGATGATCGCCGCCGGCCGCAGGTCGAATACTTCGCGGATGATTTCCTTGACGCGTTTCTTGGGGATGGCGCCGGTGCCCATCAGGTCCACCATGACCGAGACCGGTTGGGCCACGCCGATGGCATAGGCGATCTGGACTTCGCATTTTTTGGCCAGGCCGGCGGCCACCACGTTTTTGGCGATATGCCGCCCCATGTAGGAGGCACTGCGGTCGACCTTGGACGGATCCTTGCCCGAGAAGCAGCCGCCGCCATGGCTGCCCTGACCCCCGTAGGTGTCGACGATGATCTTGCGCCCCGTGAGGCCGCAGTCGCCCATGGGGCCGCCCACCACAAACTTGCCGGTGGGGTTGATATAGTATTTGGTGTCGCCGTCGATCATGTCGCGCGGAATCACCTTTTTGATCACTTCCTCGATGACCGCTTCGCGAATCTGCTCATGGGTCACATCCGGTTTGTGCTGGGTGGAAACCACCACCGTATCGACCCGGCGCGGGCTGCCGTTTTCGTACTCGATGGTCACCTGGGACTTGCCGTCCGGCCGCAGAAAATCCAGCGCGCCGTTTTTGCGCACCACGGAAAGACGTCGCGTAAGTTTGTGGGCGTACATCACCGGCATGGGCATCAGCTCAGGGGTTTCGTCCGTGGCGAACCCGAACATGAGGCCCTGATCGCCCGCCCCCTGATCCTTGTAGAGGCCCTCGCCCACATTGACGCCCTGGGCGATATCCGGCGACTGCTGGTCAATACTCGTGATCACCGAGCAGGTCTGGCAATCGAATCCCATCTGGGAGGAGCAATAGCCGATATCCCGGATGGTCTGCCGAACGATATGCGGGATATCCACGTAGCAGCTGGTGGTGATCTCGCCGGCCACGAAGGCGATACCGGTGGTCACCAGCGTTTCGCAGGCCACCCGACAGCTTTTATCCTGTCCGATGATGGCATCCAGAATACTATCCGAAATCTGGTCGGCGACCTTGTCGGGGTGGCCTTCGGTTACGGATTCAGAGGTGAAAAAAAATTGTTCGTTACTCATGTTGGATGATCTCCTAAATGGCCAGGGGCAAATGATGAGAGCCCTGGTTGTGTTAAGGCGTCAAAGGCATGTTGTCGATCAAGCGCGTGGTGCCGACGGTCACCGCCATCGCCATGCGGACCGGCCGGTCGATAATAGCAACGTCTTCAAGGGTCGCGGGGTCGACAACGACCATGTAATCGATTTCGGTTTCCGGGTGCGCCTGGATCGTGGCTTCCGCCGCCGCCAAAATCCTCGCTGCACGTATTTCCCCTCGGGAAACCTGTTTTTGGGCATTGTGCAGGGACCGACTGAGGCTCAGGGCCGCCGGGCGCTGTTCTGACGTCAGATAGGCGTTGCGCGAGCTCATGGCCAGCCCGTCAGACTCGCGTACCGTTGGAACACCGATAACGTTTACCGCAAAATTAAGGTCCTCCACCATGCGCCGGATAATGGTCAGCTGCTGAAAATCCTTTTCACCAAAAATGGCCCAATGCGGATCGACGATATGAAACAATTTGGCCACAACCGTTGCCACCCCCCGGAAAAATATTGGCCGGGACAGACCGCACATTCGGCGGGCAAGGTCCTGAGGGGTCACAAAGGTCTGAAAACCGTCCCCATAAATCGCCTGGTCATCCGGTGTGAAGAGAATGTCCACGGGTACGGCTTCAGCAAGACCGCAATCCTTTTGCATATCGCGGGGGTAGGTCTCGAAATCCTCACCGGGAGCAAACTGGGTTGGATTGACGAAAATACTGGCAATGAGCACATCCGCCCGTTTGCGGCCTTCACGCATCAGGGCCAGGTGCCCCTCGTGCAGAAACCCCATCGTCGGCACGAAGGCCAGGGTGCGCCCCGCCTGCCGCAAGTGCTGCGAGCGGCGTTGCATCCTCGCAACGGTTGAAATAATTTCGATGGCTTACACCTCCCGTGAGCGTAATGAATCAAGCCGTCTCATATGGTAGCCCTCCATAAATGTCAACCGGGTCCTAATCCGGTAACGGCAGGACGCTGTTTTGGGCGCCAGATCGAACATCGCACCCTGGTGCTGGGGGGTGTGGCGGGAACAGACGTCAGGGACTGAGCGTCGGCAGGCGTCGCAGGGAGGTGAGCCCCCTTCCCAGGGTCGACGAGCGTGAACCATCCGCCGCCTTAGATCAGGCTTTCGATGTCGGGGTGGTTCCTTAAAGCCGTTACGAACTGGCTGGTGCGGTGATCAAGTCGGTTTTTTATGACCCAGATAAGCCGCCGATGAAAAAGAAAGGCCATATCGTGATCGTTATCCAGAAGATTGCGGATCTTCTTTCCCCGAATGGAATAGACCTGACAGGGCTCGGCACACACGGTCATGGATGAGTAGGACATGCCTTCGCCCAAAACGGCCGACCATCCGAATGAAAACCCTGGCTTCACCGCCCCGATGGCGAAAGAAATCTTGTCGGATATGCGCTTTTCAAGCAGGATCTTACCGCGTTTGAGAAAAAACATCCGTTCCGCCGGGTCTCCCTCCTGAAAAATGGTATCTTCTTCTTCAAACTGCAAAATATCAAGATGCGGTATGACCGCGTTCAGCATTTCGTCAGACAGGTAGTTCAGGATGATGATATCTCTCACGGCATCGATGGAAAGCATGTTTCACCTCTGGACAATTCGCCCGCCGCACAATGCGGGCGGAAATTCTAGCTAAAATAAAAAAGAAGGACCAGGAATAATCCCGAGACCGCCGCACTTAAGCCCACCGGGATAAGACCCTTATCGTAGGCGTCCTGAATGGACCGCTCAAAGGGCATGGGATTGTCTCCACGGACACCCTCCCCCATCCGTGCGAGCGGCGCCAGCATCAAGCGGCTGAGACGTGCCGGTGCCTTCCGAAAAAATCGATTGATGGTACCGGTCAATCCCTTTGCCAGCCATTGGTCACAGACCCGGTTCAGGTGATTGAAACCAACATCCATCAGCCTGTAGAAGAGACGGCTACCCTTACGATACATCCAGTCCGCATCCAGGTTTACACAGCGGATCTCCGCCGGGTAGATGCCGGACAACAACAGCAGGGCAAACGCCAGGGCCGAGAAGAACAGGATCTGCAATTGTGAGACGACATGCGGTATGGTGTAGGGCTCATAGCCCACGGGCTGATAGGGCAGAATACTATACAGATAGTGTGGAAAAGACCCGATAAAAACGCACAGGAAGGCCGCCAACCCCATGGCCACGAGCATGTGCGGGGGGGCTTCCTTGGGCCTAAGGCCGGAGTCGTGGGAAAAAAAGGCAAAATAGGGGATCTTGATGCCGGCATGATGAAACACGCCCGCCGAGGCAAACAGCAGAACAAACCAGATCCATCGCATGTGTCCTTGCCCGGCGGCATCCATCACCATGGATTTGCTGACGAAACCACTGAACAAGGGAAAAGCGGAGATGGACGCCGCCCCGACGATACAGAAAAGACACGTTAGCGGCATGGTGCGATAGAGCCCGCCCAGGTCGGTCGCGTTGATTTTGCCGGTACGGTACATGACCGCGCCCATGGTCATGAATAGCAACCCTTTAAACAAAATGTCGTTGAAAGCATGGGCCACGGCACCATTGATAGCCAGTTGGGTGCCGATGCCGATGCCGACAACCATAAACCCCACCTGGTTGATGAGGCTGTAGGCCAGAACCCGCCGCAGATCATTTTCAATCACCGCAAAAAAGATGGGGAAGCCGGCCATGGTGGCCCCAATATAAATCAGGGCCTCTGTCCCTGGATAGGCCCGGGCCAGCGCGTAAATGGCGGCCTTGGTGGTGAAGGCGCTTAAAAATACCGTGCCCGTGATGGTCGCTTCAGGGTAGGCGTCGGATAGCCAGGTGTGCAGCAGGGGCCAAGCGCAGTTGATCCCGAATCCCAAAAATATCAGCAGGGACCCGGGGCCGTTCAGCCCCAGCAGACCGAAAGCGATCGATCCTGTGTGATGAACGTGCAGGACGATCCCGGCCAGAAGAATCAAACCGCCGGCGGCATGAAACAGGAGGTAACGATACCCGGCCCCCATGGATAGGCGTGTTCGGCGGGCCCAGATCAATTGCACACAGAAAACCGTCAACAACTCCCAGAATATGAAAAAGCTGAAAAAATCGCCGGCAAAGACCACGCCAAGTGCGCTGCCCGTGTAGAGGAGACCGG
>JASFFM010000375.1:0-4565 GCA_050124295.1 Desulfobacterales bacterium
GTTCCTCTATATCCTATCCCCGATTGTCACCTGGCGGGTGGATCCCGAGGAAGCCGCCCGGGAAACCCGCCACCCGACCCCTTGACGATCATGCGATGACCCTCGATGAGCCATCGACCGACCCCTGAAAGCGTCGATGCCAGACATCATCATATTCCGTACCGGGGAATCACTCTGACCAATGTGATTGCCCTGAAAGGGAGAACACTCATGGACCCATGCCCATGCGGATCGAAAAAGACCTATCAGGCCTGCTGTGAACCCCTGCATTCGGGACATGAGGCTGCGCAAAGCGCCGAGGCCCTGATGCGGGCGCGCTACAGTGCCTATGTCAAAGCGCAGGTGGCCTTTATCCTCGAAACCACGCATCCTTCCCAGCGGGACCAGTACACCGATCAGGGCATTCGGCGTTGGGCCCGCAACAGCGAATGGCGAGGACTGACAATTCTGGCCACGGAAGACGGCACGGCGGGCGACGACACCGGCACGGTCGAATTTGTTGCCGAATACTTTGACAAGGGGCGCCGCCAGCGTCATCATGAAATCGCTCAATTTCGGCGTCTGGAAGGGACCTGGTATTTTTATGATGGCCAGGCCCCGGCCCCCCAGACGGTGGTTCGATCGACCCCCAAGGTCGGCCGTAATGCCCCCTGCCCCTGCGGCAGCGGGCGAAAATTCAAAAAATGCTGTGCCGCCTGATGGTCCGCCAACTATCCGGCGCTTTTTCGCTGGGCGCTGAATGACCATGGCACCTTTTGACGGTCAGCGGCCAAGCCCCGCTGCGGCTGGCCCGGATATTGCGGACGTTTGAGGCCTCCCCTACAAGGCCTTCCGGCGCGCCGCGGTCCGCATGCCAGCGCAAGCGCCCGACAACGCGGAAGAGGAATGCCGCGGGCTTGCCCGCCGGGTGCAAAGGGGTTGCGCCGCCTTCGGCGATGCGCCGCGCACCAAGGGTTAGCGGACCCATTGACCGCAACCTGCCGTTAAGACAGGGAACCAATGCATCCAGCCAGTGGCCATCCATATGGTCATGCAATGTTCGGGTTTGTGAATCCCGGGGGCACCCCTGTCCCGGACGTCGCAGGCCGCCTCAGGACAAGGGCTCAGGCGATGGGTCATGTTGGCCGACACCGTTAGGGAACGCGCAAGCGAAACGACAACCATGGGATGGATGATATGTTTGCAGACTTGATTCGAAACCGACGCAGTATTCGCCGCTTCAAGGACCGACCGGTGGCTCCGGAGAAAATCGACCTGCTTCTGGAGGCAGCTCTGCGCGCGCCATCGTCCCGGGGGTTCAACCCCTGGGAATTCGTCGTGGTGGACGATGCTGCCCTGCTGCAGAAACTCGCCCGGTGCAAACCCCACGGCGCCCGTTTTCTGGCCCGGGCGCCATTGGGAATCGTGGTCTGTGCCGATCCGGCGCGATCTGACGTGTGGATTGAGGATTGCTCGATTGCCGTTACCTATATCCAGTTGATGGCCACGGCCCTCGACCTGGGAAGTTGCTGGATTCAGATCCGCCAACGGGAGCAGGAGAACGGCGACCCGGCGCGGGATGCCGTCACCCGGCACCTGGGTCTGCCCCGCAGGCTCGAGGTGGAAGCCATCGTCGCCATCGGTGACCCGGACGAAAGCAAGTCCGGCCATGCCCATGAAACACTTCTTTATGAGCGTGTCCATCGCAACGGCTTCGGCACCCCCTATGGCGTCGATCGCTAAACGCCCCTGATGGCGTGCCTTCGATAATCGGCACCCCACATGGGTGAGCCGTAGGGCTCGGATGGGTCTTCGGCCCTGGACAGCGGGGTAAAACGGCCCGCAGATAGATGATCGCTCCGCCCGGCCAAAGATAGGATCTTTTTTAGCCGGGCCGCTAAAGTCCCCTCGCCGGAGACCGATAAGACAACTTAGGGCACCGTCGGGCATGCCTGCGACCAGTGCGTCGCATGACATGCCCGACAGAATCTTCATAACCTTCCTTAGTCCCACCGGGGTGGCCTCGGCCACCCCGGTTTTCCTTTCTGCAGCCATGGCCGTCGCGACGGGCCACTGCCGTCTGGCCCCTGCTTCGGCACCCTTCTTGCGTTGGACGACGACGGCGCCTGCCAGCCCACCCTTTCCGTGTCTGGTGCGATTGAGCCCCCATCGCCCGACGGCGTATAAAACCTCATGTTATTTTCCATTAAACCGATAAAATGGGCAGGATCGATCGCGTTTTCGGAACCATTGGAAACCTGGCAATGGATCCGGGTGAAAAAGTCAGCCTTCAGACGCGATCCCCAATCGTCCGCCCCGGGGCAAGCAAATCCCGACGAACGAGGCGCCCTCACGGCACACAGCCGCCATGGGGATGAACCTGATGCGGATTTGGAATGTGTTCCCGACGGTAAAAGGGGGCCAGCGATTGTAGGGGCAACCACAGGAGATTATCACCTTGAGGCCCGTGGAGATACGCAATGAGCGATAGCACAGCCATGGAGAAGCTTCTATACCGTAAGGACAAACTCCCGACGCTGCCGGGCATCGCCCTAAAAATTCTGGAAAGCGTTCAGAAGGAGCGGCCGGATCTCAAAGAGATCGGTGAAATTCTAGCCACCGACCCGCCGCTGAGTGCCGAGGTTCTGCGCCTCATCAATTCCTCATTGTACGCCCTATCCGTCAAAGTGACCTCCGTATTCCATGCCGTCAACATGCTGGGGCTCAATACCGTTAAAAATCTGGCTTTGAGTTTTGCCCTGATCAAGCAATCTCCGGGCAACGGAAACGGTGAATTCGATTATCCCCAGTTTTGGAAAAACTCCCTTACGGCAGCCGTTTCCGCACGTTTGATTGCCGAAAAAGTGGCCCCCGCGATGGCCGAAGATGCCTTCTTCATCGGTCTGCTGCATGACATGGGCGTCCTCACCCTGGCATGCGTGATGCCGGACCAGTACGGCCTGGTGGTGCGCGAAATGGCCCAAAGTCCCTGCAGCCGACAGGATGCCGAAGCCCAGATCCTGGGCTTCGATCACATGGAGGTCGGCCAGCAACTCCTGACTTCTTGGGGTCTGCCGCCCCATTTCTGCCTGTCGGTCGGATGTCATCACGATCCCCAAAAAATAGCCACCCGCGATGCGGAAACCCTCCTCATGAGCCGTATTCTACACCTGGCCACGCTGTATACGAACCTCTTCCGCGAAGGCGGTCAAAGCGCCCATCTGGGTCTGATCGACCATTTCGCCGAGACTTACGGCTACCAGGAATCCTTCAATGTGGACGAAGTGGGTACCCGGATCCTCGATCAGACGCGCCAAATCTTCCCCTATTTCGATCTGAACCTGGATGACGAGCGCAAATACCTGGAAATTGTCGACCAAGCGCGAGCGGCGTTGATCAATGTGTCCAGTGATTTTATGGAACAGCTGGTGGATCAGCGGCGCCAGATTAAGGTCTTGCGACGCCAGGCAACCCACGATGGTCTGACCCATCTGATGAATTACCAGTACTTTCAGGAATCGCTGGCGCGGGAGATAGCCCGCTCTCAGCGCAGCGGCGCACCCCTAACCGTGATCATGGCCGATATCGACCGTTTCAAGGCCGTCAACGATACCTTTGGCCACCTGGCCGGGGATAAGGCCCTGCAAGCGGTGGCCGCGCTCCTGAAGATGAGCCTGCGGGAAACCGACCTGATTGCCCGCTACGGGGGTGAAGAATTTGCCATGGTGCTGTTCAACATCCTCCCGGAAGATGCCTTGGTCGTGGCCGAACGGGTCAGAACATCCATTGGGGCATTGTCGATCGGATTCGAAGATCAAACGTTTCAGGTCAGCATGAGTTTCGGCATCGCCACCATGTATCCCGATCATGTCATCTCCCGGGAAGCACTTCTCGATCAGGCCGACAAAGCCCTCTATCAAGCCAAAGCCGCCGGCCGCAATTGCTGCCGAACCTATCACCACCGGCTCAAATGTTAGGCCGCTTCACCCCTGCCGAAGATCTAAGCCGAATAATTCACAAGTTTGAGGCCTCCCGTACAAGGCCTTCCGGAGCACTACGGTACGCGCGCGACCGCAGGCGCCTGATTACCCCGGAAAAGGATGCCTCGGGCTTGCCCGCCCTCTTCGTGTGGGACCTCGGGTTGGCCGGCGCAGGGGACAGAAAGGCCAGAATGCGCTCCAGGGCCAAGGCCTCAGGCTCAAACAGCGGCCGCCCTGCCACAGGGGTTCGCGGTGCTGACCTGGATTGGTCCTTAGAATGATGATTGTAGTTTTAGAATCCTCATTCTAAGGTCAAAATAATGAGGGTTTTGGGAGATGTAGATAATGATGACGAAAGTTAATTTGGTCCGACCCAATTGGCTTGACATAAAGATCTGCGGTCAGGCCGAACAAAAAAGTTAAGAGCGGACTTGACCCCTTTCCTGGCCTCGATCATCGTTATGGGCATTGGTTAAAACTTCATCTTTGAATCTGAACCCCATTTGTTAATCAGGTGCATCTTGCGGTCCGAATCGATTTGACAATGCTAATAAATTCGATCTATCAATAAAAAAACTCAACGACTTCGGCATCTGCTCCCTATCC
>JASFFM010000376.1:0-4555 GCA_050124295.1 Desulfobacterales bacterium
GTAGATGCGGTCGCGCCCGTTGATACAGAAATCGACATCGATATCCGGCATGCTGCTTCGGGCAGGATTCAGAAAGCGCTCGAAAATCAACCCGTGTTCAATGGGATCCAGGTCGGTGATGCGCATAGCGTAGGCCACCATGCTGCCGGCCGCCGACCCACGCCCCGGACCGACGGGGACACCGTTGTCTTTGGCATAACGGATAAAGTCCGCCACGATGAGAAAGTACCCGGCGAAACCCATTTTCTGGATGACGGAAATCTCATACTCGAGGCGTTGATCGTAGAAGGACCGGTCGATATCCGGCCGTTTTTCCATGATCTTGGCCATGCGCAGATCATATCCTTCACGCACCGTCTGTTCGAACAGGTCTTCAGTGGAGATCTTCTCAGGCGCTGGAAACTTCGGGAAATGATATGAAAAATCAAACTCGTAGGCACAGCGGCGGGCAATGGCCAGGGTATTTTCGATCGCACCGGGGTAGTCTTGGAAAGAGGCGGCCATTTCCCCGGGCGACTTGAAATACAGCTGATCGGTGCTAAAGCGAAAGCGGTTGGCTTCGTGAACCGTTTTCCCGGTCTGGATACAGAGCAGGACGTCATGGGCGCGGACATCTTCTTTCTGCAGATAGTGGCAATCGTTGCTGGCCACCAGCGGAATAGAGAGTTTCGGGCTCATTTCACGCAGGGCCTGGTTCACCGTTTCCTGAACCTCGATGCCATTGTTCTGAACTTCGAGAAAATAATGATCCTCGCCAAAAAGCTGCTGGTACCAGCGCGCCACCTCCTCCGCCTGTTCGATGCGACCCTCCTTGATACGCATGGCAATTTCGCCATGCAGACAGGCGGACAGCGCAATCAGTCCCTCATGGTGCTCCGCCAGAAGATGCTTGTCGATCCGGGGCCGGTAATAAAACCCCTCCATCTGGGCCACAGATGCCAGTTTGCAGAGATTGCGATACCCGGTCTGGTTTTCGGCAATCAAGACCAGATGGGTCAACCCCTTGGCATCAAGGGGGGTCTTGTCATGAATGCTTCGCGGCGCCACATAGATTTCGCAGCCGATGACGGGTCGCAGTCCGGCTTTTTGTGCTTTCGTGTAGAACTCCAGGATCCCGAACATGGTGCCGTGGTCGGTAATGGAAACGGCTTCCATGCCGTAAGCCTGGGCTTGGGCAATGAGCGGATCGATCCGAATCGCTCCGTCGAGCAGACTATATTGGGTATGCACGTGCAGATGAACAAAAGGGCTCTTTAGGGCATCACTCATTCTTAGCAACTCTCGATAGGGCGGAAGACGGCCGCCCCGCTACTCGACACGGTAGTTCGGGGCTTCCTTGGTGATAATGACGTCGTGCACATGGCTTTCTCTTAACCCGGCGGCCGAAATTCTTACGAAGCGCGCTTTTTCACGCAGTTCGTCCAGGGTTCGGCAGCCCACATATCCCATACCGGCTTTTAATCCGCCGATCAACTGGTGAATGTTGGCCGAGAGGGCACCACGGTAGGGCACTCTGCCCACGATCCCTTCCGGCACCAATTTATCCGGCGCCTCATCGTCGGTTTGATAATATCGGTCCTTGCTGCCTTTTTTCATGGCTTCCAGCGAGCCCATGCCGCGATAGACCTTGTAGCTTCGCCCCTGGAAGAGGATCGTTTCTCCGGGGCTCTCTTCCGTGCCGGCAAACAAACCGCCAATCATCACGGAATGCGCCCCGGCGCCAATGGCTTTAGGAATATCCCCGGAATATTTGACCCCGCCGTCAGCGATCAGCGGCACTCCGCTCTTGCTGGCGACCGAACGGCAATTGAGAATCGCCGTGACCTGAGGAACGCCGATCCCGGCAACGATACGCGTCGTACAGATGGAGCCTGGCCCAATGCCGATCTTGACGCCGTCGACGCCCGCTTTGATCAAATCTTCCGCGCCCTTGGCCGTGCCAATATTGCCAGCGATCAGCTCGATCCCACTGAACGTCGCCTTCAGTTTGATGACCGCATCGATGACATTCTGCGAATGTCCGTGGGAGGTGTCGATGGCAATCACATCCGCCCCTGCTTTGAGAAGCGCTTCGGTACGGGCCTCCATGTCGGGACCCACGCCGATCGCCGCGCCGACCCGCAGCCTTCCGAGACTGTCCTTGCAGGCATTGGGATATTTTTTTATCTTTTCGATATCCTTAATCGTAATCATGCCTGCCAGTCGACCATCCTTGTCCACCACCAAGAGTTTTTCGATCCGATGGGCATGCAGCAGCTTCTTGGATTCCTCCAGGCTGATCCCTTCGGATACGGTGACCAGCTTATCCTTGGTCATGACTTCCGCCACAGGGCGATCGAGCTGGGTTTCAAAGCGCAGATCCCGGTTGGTGACGATACCCACCAGACGATCGCCTTCGGTGACCGGGACCCCGGAGATGCGATAACGTTCCATCACTGCCAGCACATCTTCGACCGGACGGTCCGGACCGATCGTAACCGGGTCAACGATCATACCGCTTTCCGACTTTTTAACCTTGTCCACTTCCCGGGCTTCACTGTCCACGCTCATGTTACGATGAATGATCCCCATGCCGCCTTCCCGCGCCATACAGATGGCCGTCTCCGCCTCGGTCACCGTATCCATGGCGGCACTGACCAGTGGTATGTTGAGCTTTAGATTACGCGTCAGCTGCGTACCGATCTGCACATCCTTGGGAACGACATCGGAATAGGTCGGAAGCAACAAAACATCGTCAAAAGAATACGCCTCTTCGGGGGGCATCTTGATCATGGTTCCTCCGATTATGGTTGCACTTGCGAAAAATGGAAAAAGTGCCCTGGCGCACGCAAACAAGGCACTTTGATGGGATTCGTTTTAGCGTATAGAGACCAGCCGCCGATTCAGGCCGCTTGATCCTGGATGAGACCGCCCCGGTGATGCGGGTCGAATGGGGATGCCGATTAAAACCCAGCCTTCCCGCGGTTGGGTTGAAAACGCCACCGCTTGGTCAAAAGAGACGACGTTTGGGCGACCTTGGCGATAACGGCCCTCACTGCTGACAAAGGCCGTGGGCGTTCGTATGCCGTGCGGGGGATAAAGGCCACCCAAGGCAGATATTGGACGCTTACCCGCCCCGCTGCAATTGATGGCCTCATCAATGCGCACGTTGCCGGGAGCAGAACAGATAGCGATCTCTTTCCAGCACCGTCCAATTTGACCTGCTCAAATACCAGAAGGACCCATCTTTAGCAATCTTTAATTTAGGCGTCTTGACATGTGCCGCCGGTCGATATATTGAGGGCTGTTCATTAAATGGCCCCCTGAAACCTGCGCATCAATCCGCCATCATCGCCGCACGCCGTGATCGGCGGTGGCCGCCGCCCATCACTTCAGGAGACGGTTCATGCTGTTGAAGATCAATCCCCATAACCCTCAGCTGCGGCTGGTGGTAAAGGTCGTGGCCATGCTCAGGCGAGGCGGCATCGTGGCCTACGCCACGGACACGTTCTATGGGATTGGCTGCGATATAATGAACAAAAAGGCGATCGAGAAAATCTATCAGATCAAACAGAGGGAAAAGAAGAAGCCCTTCACCTTCATGTGTTCCGATCTCAAAAACATCAGTCACTACGCGAAGGTGTCCAACTATGCGTATAAAACCATGCGACGGCTGTTACCCGGCCCCTATACCTTCGTGCTGGAGGGCTCCCGTGAAGTCCCGAAAATGATGCTCACCCCGCGCAAGACCGCCGGTATCCGTGTACCGGATCACGCCCTGTGCCTTGCTTTGGTCCGGGAGCTGGGCCATCCCATTCTGACCACCAGCGCCACGATGCAGGACGGCACCGTATTTGACAACGCATCGCTCATCCACGATCATTTCGGTTCCCGCCTGGAGGCCGTCATCGACAGCGGGCTGGTGCCGGGACGGCCATCGAGTGTCATCTCGCTGATCGGCGATGTCCCTGAAATTATCCGCGAGGGCGCCGGCGATATCAGTCTGTTTCAATAGAATTATGGGCTGGATGGGGGGGCGCCTTCACCAAGATCCCAGGATTTCGCCTTGATCGGTATCAGCGGCGGGCTGGCGAATAAAGATATTCGGCCGTCATCTCCGGGCGGGTTGCACGTCCCAGCAGGTCCTTGAGCACCGACTCGGACAGCAGGCGCAGCATGGATATTTTTTTCTTGGGCGGATAAACAGTGAGGATGCGGCCTTCAATCCCAGCCAGACGGCCGGCCCACTCGACGGCGTCCGCCAGATTGCCGATTCGATCCACGAGTCCGATGTCCTTGGCATCCTGACCCGTGTATATCCGTCCATCGGCCAGCGCTTGAACCTTGGCAAGGTCCAGCTGGCGTCCTTCGGCAATGGCGGACACGAACTGCTGGTGCAGACGATCCACGAAATCCTTGAGAATCTTTTCTTCTTCCGGCGTCATATCACGCACCGGGGAGCCGGTGTCCTTAAACTGGCCGCTTTTTATGACCACGGCCGACAAACCGATTTTTTCGAAGAGCGCCTCGAAATTGGTGTATTCCATGATGACGCCGATACTACCGGTGATCGTCC
>JASFFM010000377.1:0-4516 GCA_050124295.1 Desulfobacterales bacterium
GACAATCGGTGGCGCTGTCGCGCAGGCAAACAGAAAAAAAGCGGTTCCAAGCATGGCGGTAATTCGGATAATCATGGCAATGGTCTCCTTGATGGGGTTCACGTCGCTCCCAAAAGGGGCAAGCACGGGTTGGCGGAAGGACGATACCGGGTACGATAAAGGACGTGGAGGCCAGGTTCGCGGCGGATGTCTGTGACCACCGCGATGGCGGCCCTTGAATGGGCCGGTTGGCGTAACGGAGCACACAGGTGACCGCCCGGCGGATATGGCAGATGGCGCTGGCGCCGCCCGATGTCCCATCCATAGCGCGGTGTCAGCGCGGACACAAGCCCCCCTCCAGCCGGCAACCCTGGGGCAACGTCGATGCCCCCGGTCAGGTCACGAGGCCCGAAAAAGCGGGGCCGCCAGAGCATCGAGGGGATGATGTGGACACAATGGTTGCGCCAAATGGGTCCGGCAACCCTTGGTGAGGGGCGGATTGCCGAACGCAGGGCACCCCCTTTGCACCCGGCGGGCCAGCCCGCGGCCTCCCTTTCCGGCATGACCGGGCGCTTGCGGTCGCCTGCCTGCCGCGGTGCTCCCGAAGGCCTTGTACGGGAGGCCTCAAACGTGTTTCGGCTCCGGGTTAGGGCACGACCGCCGGGCCCAGGCAGGATAGCCCCTTGAGGGAGCGACAGGCGATCGCTTGTCGTGGTCGCAAATTCGTTGCGGATGTTTATCGGCAGCAGCGGCCCGGCAAACAGCTTTGTCCGGTTGCTGTCGACGGGGCGGGACTTTTCGCGGTTGGTCCGCCAGCGATCGAAACGAGCGGCCCCGGTCTGGTTGACCAACGCGCGAGCGATGGCCAGGTCAACCAACCCGAATAGGGTCATGGGCACAGAACCCCTTCCATGGGTTTGAACGCCGGGCGCATCGGGGGGGGTCCGGCGGCTGAAAATAGGATTTATGCGGCGGGCGGCGGCATGCTGGCGATGGTTGCCTGCCGAGCGACATCGACCACCGCAAACCTTTCATTCTCACGTGGCTTCCGGGGATGGCTGGCCGTGGCAATGGCCTGAGGTTGAATTAAATGGTTTTAAATTCTATAGTTCGGTCTGTTTAGCGTTTTGGTTGCCGTCCCTGCCGTGATCGCGTCATTGGCTGGCCAACCCTTTCGGGGACTTGAGATGATCGCCCAAACCAAAAACCGCCTGGTTCGCTTTTATGAACTCTTTGGGGTTGGCGATCAGGTGCTGATCCTGATCAATGCCGATCCGGATTCCATTGCCAGCGCCATGGCCCTCAAACGTTTGCTCCAGCGCCGGGTCGCCGGCATCACCATCAGCCACATCAACGTCATCCAGCGACCGGATAATGTCACCATGATCCGTCTGCTGGGCGTCCAAATGGTCCCCTTGGATACCATTGCCCCGGAAGGCTTTCAGCGTAAGATCCTCATCGATTCGCAACCGAATCATAACGCCGCTTTCAAGCCATGGGCCTTTGACGCCATTATCGATCATCATCCCGACAGCCACCCGCAAGGGGAATTCATCGATATTCGCCCCACCTATGGTGCCACGGCCAGCATCATGACGGAATACCTGCGCGCCGCCCGAATCAAACCGAATGCAAAATTGGCCACCGGTTTATTTCATGCCATCAAGACCGATACCCAGAATTTCGAGCGCGAAACGACGATCGAGGATGTCATAGCATTTCAATATCTTTTCCGCTATGCGAATATCCCTTTGGCCCGCCGCATCGAACAGGCCGATTTACAATTGAGCGATCTGACCTATTTTCGCAAGGCGATTCAGATCAGGCGCTTTCGCAAGGGCAAGATGTTTGCTCACCTGGGCCGGATCCCCCACCCGGATGTTTGCGTGCTGATCGCCGAGTTTTTTATGCGGGTGGAAACGGTGACCTGGAGTATCGTCTCCGGACGCTATGCCCAAAAAATCGTGGTCATCCTCCGCAACGACGGCATCCGCAAGGACGCCGGCAGCGTGGCGCTGGAAAGCTTCGGGGAGTTCGGATCCGCCGGTGGTCATAAGACCATGGCCCGCGCCGAGCTGGACCTGGCGCGCGTCGGGGCGGCGGTCAATTGCAAAAACGGCCGGCGGATCACGGAATGGCTGGTAAGCCGTATCGAACAACGAGACTGGACAAGCCATGACACACAGCCCTGATAACAGCATCCGGGTGACCGTGCTGGGATCCGGAACCTGCGTGCCGAGCCTGGTGCGCAGCTCCTGCTCGCTCTTGATGCAGGTCGGCGACCGACAGCTGGTTTTCGATACCGGTCCCGGGACCATGCGGCGCCTGCTCGAGGCCGGCACCGACATTCACCGGGTCGATTATCTGTTCTACAGCCATTTTCACCCCGACCATACATCGGAGCTGGTACCCTTTCTTTTTGCCAACAAATATCCGGTTTTTCGGCGGCGTCGGCCGCTGACCATTGTCGGAGGCCCCGGATTGTCGCAATTTATCACGGGTCTGGAAGCGGTCTACGGCCACTGGATTCAACTCGGACCAGAGATGAGCAACCTGGTTGAAATGGGTGCTGGCAAGCCCTGGGAAATGATCGGCGATGGGTTTACGGCCCGGGCCGCACCGGTCGAGCACAACCCGGAAAGTGTGGCCTTCCGCATCGAGACGCCCTCCGATGCTTCGGTGGTCTATTCGGGGGATACGGATTATGCCGACGGGCTGGTGGATCTGGCCTGGCGGGCCGGGCTGCTGATCTGCGAGGCGGCGATGCCGGACGAACAGCGCGTGCCCGGCCACCTCACCCCTGCCCTGGCCGGCGACATCGCCACCGCCGCCCAAGTCCAGCAGCTGATGCTGACGCATTTCTACCCGGCCTGTGACGAAGCCGACATCGCCGCCCAGTGCCGCCGTTCGTATCAGGGCCCCCTGATTCTGGCAGAAGACCTGATGACGCTCCAGGTAGACTAATCGCATGCGATATTTTCCGGTCAACCTCGATATACGCGGGCGCAAGGCCCTTGTGGTGGGCGGGGGGACGGTGGGCAGTCGAAAGGCCCACACGCTTCTGCGCGCCGGCGCCCAGGTTACGCTGATCAGCCCGCAGGCGAGCGATGCAATTCGCGCGCTGGCCGAGGCAGGACGCCTGACATGGCATCAACGGCCCTACCGGTCGTCGGATATGAGCGCTGTTTTTCTGGTTTTCTCGGCGACGGATGATCCCGACCTGAACGATCGTATCGCGGAAGATGCGGCCAAGCATGGCGCACTGTGCAACTATGCCGACCAGCCGCAGCGGGGGCACTTCATTCTGCCGTCCGTCGTCGAACGGGGGGATCTCGTGATCAGTATCTCCACCTCCGGCAAAAGCCCTGCGGTGGCCCGCCGCCTGCGTCAGGATCTGGAGGCCTGTTTCGGCGATGAATACGCTCCCTATTTGCGGCTGCTGGGGGCGATCCGTGAGCGGCTGCTGGCGCGGGAGCACGCCCCGGATCAACACCGGAAAGTCTTCGCGCGTCTGATCGACGGTGGGCTGCTGGCATTGGTCAGGGCCGGTGATCGCAAGGGCATCGACAGGTTGCTGGAATCGGTTCTGGGAGAGAGTTTTGACGCATCGCTGATGGATTGCAAATAACGGCTCATGCTGAAGGAGGCGCTGGTTCGACCCATGGATATCGGAACCCTCGGCACATTGGGATTATATTCGTTAAGCACGGTGGCCTACATCGCCTATCTCTTTGTACAAAAAAAGGCGCTGCAACGCTATGGCCTATGGCTGCTCTCGGCTGGCTTTATCGTGCACACCCTGTCCATCGGCTACCGGGCATTCACGACGGGACACCTGCCGGTCAATACCTTGCGGGATACCCTTTCCTTCGCCGGATGGGCCCTTGCCGGGGTTTTCCTCCTGTTTCACTACCGCTACCGATTGAAGATTCTGGGTATTTTCGCCGCCCCCTTAGCAACGGCCGTCATGGTCGTGGTGGCCTCGATGCCTGCCACTACCATGGCCGCCAAACCGATGTTCAAAAGCTTTTGGCTCATTTCCCACGTCACTTTTATTTTTATCGGAGAAGCCAGTCTGGCCCTGGCCTGTGGCCTGGGAGTGCTTTACCTGACGCAGGAGAAAGCCATCAAGTCTAAAAAACCGGGGTTTTTTTTCCGGCGTCTGCCCTCGTTGGACCAATTGGATTCGGCGGGCTACAGCTGTATTCTGGGGGGCTTTCTGATGATGACCCTGGGTCTTATCTTAGGCGTCGTGTACGCCAAAGCCGTCTGGGGGCGCTTCTGGAGCTGGGACCCCAAAGAGGTTTGGTCCGGCATTACCTGGCTGCTTTACGCCGGCATGATTCATATGCGACTGTCGGTCGGCTGGCGGGGGCGACGATCGGCCATTATGGCCATCCTGGGGTTTGCCACGGTGATGTTTACTTTTCTGGGCGTCAATCTCCTGCTGTCCGGACACCATGGTGAGTTCACCCGCTGATCGATCCGCGACGGGAGGCCTTGACGACAGACGCCTTGATTTGGGCAAACCATTCCA
>JASFFM010000378.1:0-4506 GCA_050124295.1 Desulfobacterales bacterium
CACCAATAAAGGTTGCAGCCAACGTGTTCGGTAATCCTTGGTGAGCGGCGCATTTCTGAACGCAGCAGATACCCTTTTCACGCTGCGGGAAAGCCCGAGGCATCCCATTCCGGCGTATTCAGGCGCTTGCGGTCGCAGGCCTACCGCGGCGCTCCGGAAGGCCTCGTCGATGAAATCGACCGATTCACCGAAGGTTCGCTGAAACATGATGACGAAACGGTCATGATGCTATAGATTCAGAAGCGTTTGGACCCCGGGAGACCCTCAAGGTCTCGTTTGCGGCCGGGGCCGGGCCGCTGACGCTGATGGGGAGCACAGAATCAGCCAAACCACAACCACCCGATCGAGCAGTACACAATCGCGAGCGCGGATTTGACCGGGGTCGAGGCGCGCGTGACCGTGAATGTCGTTATCGGTTTGGCAGCCAAATCAATCTCCGCGAAGGATTCCATGTCACACGCCATCGAACAGTTTATCGCCTATTTCACCAGGATTACCGGCATCATGATGGAACAGCGCCTTCTGGGCGCCATCGTCATTATGGCCCTGTTTGCGGCCTTGGCCCTGCTCGTTGACTTCATTATCCACCGGATCATGGACTACATCCGAAAAAAATCGAACGTCGAGATTGACCATACGTTGATTGGTAGCATTCACCGACCGGCCTGGATCTCTTTGGTTTTAGTCGGTGCGCTCGTGTCCGTCGTGTGGCTCAATCTCAGTCCGCGTAGCACTTTTATTATCAACGCGATGTTGAAAACCCTGCTGATTTTCGTGGTAGCGGTGGGTCTCGGCCGGATCATGAAAAACTTGTGCCATCAATGGTGGGTGACGCGCCGACAGGGACAGCAAATTATCCATATGTTTGAAAATGTCGGTCGCGTCCTGGTGCTGATATCTGCCGTGGCCTTGCTTTTGCTGGTCTGGAAAATTGATCTATCCCCGCTGCTGGCCTCCGCCGGCATTGTGGGCCTGGCAGTGGCGCTGGCCGCCCGGGACACGCTGGCCAATTTTTTTGGCGGCATCAATATCTTCCTGGACAAACCGTTTATGACCGGCGACTATATCATTCTGGAGTCCGGCGAGCGTGGGGAGGTCGTCGAAATCGGCGTTCGCAGCACCTTGATTCGCACGCGTGACGACGAACAAATTTCCATCCCCAATTCCATTGTGGCCAACACCAAAATTATCAACGAAAGCGCGCCGGAGCCCCGCTACCGGGTTCGAATCAAAGTGGGGGTGGCCTATGACTCCGATCTGGAGAAAGTCGAGGCGGCCTTGCTCGGGGTGGCGGGTGCCAATCAAAGTATCGCCCACGTCCCTGAAGCCCGGGTGCGTTTCCGCGCCTTCGGGGATTCGAGCCTTGAGTTTGAGCTGCTCTGCTGGGCCAAAACACCGGCCGACCGGGGACGCGTGATCCATGAACTAAACCTGGCCATATTCAACGAATTCCAAAGCAGAAAGATCAGCATTCCCTTTCCACAGCGAGACATCTACATGCATCCCCTGCCGCCCGCTGCGGACGATCCCTCCTAAAGGGAGCGCACATAAGAACAAACGCCTCGTAGTCCTATCGCGGTCGGGGCCGCGCGCCGGGGCCATGTTGCCTCAAGGATTGTCGGACGCCAATCCTGACTGGCCAACAAACGCTGACCTGTCGCCGAGCATATCAACACAGATGTCCCGGATACCTTTCCCCTTCGCTCGCGTGTGGTGACCTGATCCTGTTGGCCGCCCGTGCGATGAGCAGGCAGAGGGGCCGCGCCAGCCGGAAGAAAGCCGGGAAGTGCGCCCTGACGCCGCCAAAGTTTGGTGCCAAGCGGGCTGCCGCGGTCATCGACCGCCAACAGCTGAAAACGCTGCCGCATGAGAACGGAAACCGACCCAAGAAACTGATCAGGGTCTTTCGCCCCCGCAAAATCAGCGCGCAGCGGCGTTCACGGCAGGGGTGGACGGCCCGCCAACAGATTTGCCGTTTTCTTGGCGCAGGTCCTTCAATTTAATGCCGACCGGCTGACCACCCGGTGGCTCGAAGACCTGTGGGTCTCCAAGCGCATCGAATCATGACCACCGGACAACCGGCCTCCGGAGCGGATCACGGGGGCCGGTGTTGGATCCGGCGGCCGGCTGACGCCCCGCCACCAGGAGAGGCGCTTAGAGATTTCCGATGCGGTAGACCTCGCCGTCAAAGGTCGGCACCGACATAACAAAGGGGTCCGTGGGATAACACAGGGCCTGCTCCTCCAGCATCCCGATGGCGATTTTTTCCCCCATGCGCAGGCTGTCATAGTAATCGGAAAAATAGTGGACCCCCGCCATGTTGCGCCCGATGGATATATTGGCGGCCAGCTTGTTCAATTCGCCTTCAAGGGTCAGGAAGGTCTGACCTGTCGTTTCCACCAGGCTCGATCCGGTGGCGTTGGGGGTGTATTCGACGGCCGTGTCGCCGCCCTGGTAGCGACGGAAGACATCCGCGCCGCCCCGTCGCACGAAGAGGCAGCTGGTATCGAAAAAGGCCTTCAGGATGGTCACGCAAGCCCCGGCGACCGTGGCGTGCCCGGCACCATAGGATGGATGCATGGGCGAGCCCTCCTGAAACGCCATCGGGAGCAGCGCCGTCGGCGAGCCGGCGTTGGTGTTGGCCGTCTCGACGGCGGTCACCGTGGGACCGATCGCGGTTCTGAGATCCTCAAAGGCTGCACCGGCCGCCGGAAAAGCGCTGGCGATCTGGCTTGCGCGGTGGATTCTCCCGGCAAGCGCCTCGGGACGCAGGCGCAAATGGTTGTTGAACTTCTGGTAGCGCACTGCCTTGAGGGCCCGGGTGGCGACCTCGGTCACCAGGGTCAGGATATGGGGACCGCCGTAAAGGGCGAAGCCGCCGGCCTGACGCGCGTGGGTCTCCAGGCTCAGCGCGCCGTTGATGTCCAGGCTGTTGAGAAAAAGCTCCCCCTGTCCCGCGAGTTTGGCGAAACCCGGGTCGAAGGGTGTGCCCATGGAAAGCAGGATCAGGCACGCGTTTAGATAAGCTTCATAGAGGGCGTCGTCGTGGACATAGGTTGCCAGGTCCCGGGGGAAGGTCATGAAGCGCCGAGGCTGCGACGTGTCGAATAGGGTCGTGTTGTCCCGCAGGTCTTCCCCGTTCTGTGCCTGCAGCCAAACATTCCAGTCGATCAGGTAGTCCTGGGCGGCGGCAACGGGCACACGCTGGTCGATCTGCAGGGCACCGTACTGGATCCGGCCGTGGGCCACGCCGGGGTCGCCCGGCTGGTCGTTTCCGATCAGCATGAACTGGGAAAGATAGGGCCCCGTGTCGACACCGGGCGAAGAGCCGCGGAAGAGGGTTTGGGGGGTGATATTACCGCCGCTGTTCAGTCGCGGTCGGCCGTCTTCGCCGTTGAGTGAATAACCAATCGCATTCAGGTGCGAAACGGCGTCAAGCACGGTTGTGTCGGTGGTTCCCTCCGCCAGTTCGGTCAGGGGGACGTCACGGATGAGGGCCAGCTCGTAGACTTCCGCCATTTCGTAGGCCAGCTCGATCGTCCCCAGGGCCGGCGCGGGAGCCATCGTCACGGCCTGCGGGTCCGGGCCGCTGAGCTCGTACACGACGCCGGCGGTCGGCGCCTCCCAGGCCCGCGCCTTGTCTGAGGAGGCCCGCACCGAAGTCGTAAAGGCGTCAACATGCGCCTCGTCGATGGCCGTGCGGAACGATTCGAAGGCCTGGGGGTCGGCGACCAGACCTGTGGTCGCATCATGCTCCAGGCCCTTGGTGAAGCTCATGGGATAGTTGGCGGACGCGTAGCGCTGTTCGTCGCCGTTGGCTTGGTGGTTGGGATGGGACCGGTCGGCCGCCATCTCGGCTGCGGATATTCGGACGCGCATGGCGTCTCTTCGACGATTATTATTCATTTTCCCACTCCTCTGTTTTGGTCATAAGGCATATGGTGCGGCGACTGCCCAATCGGTCCGGCACCAACGGCCCTGGTGGATCGTATACCATCGGTCACACCGGAGAAGATGCGACGGATTCTCTTGCCATCATCGTTGGAGATGTCGAAGGTCGGGCGACACGAAATGATTAGCGACATCGTCAAAGGCCACTTGGAAAGAAGAGAATGCGACACAGGGGCCTGAGTTCCAACCTGGTGTCTGCATTCTGCAAGGAACATACCATTACCCGGAGAAGAACTGTAAATACACGTTATCTCATAATAATAGTAATCATTCCTATTAGATGGTTTTGCTTCACGACCTTACGACCATGTCAAGTTGGATGTCGGTGGAAGTACATTTCGTAAATTTGGTTGACATCCGGCAGGGGATCAAAGACGGTGCGGCGATAAAATAACCCTTTACCTTATCAGGGGCCTTCGTTATCTTCCTGGGAGCAAGAGAGCCAAACGATTCCGGCAACGATGAAAACACTACGGAGCTATTACCTGACACGGCGGCGCCCATGAAACTTAAACCGGCCTCATCAACTGACCTGGAAGCGGTTCTTTCCGTGCA
>JASFFM010000379.1:0-4503 GCA_050124295.1 Desulfobacterales bacterium
GGCGTTGCCTGTGCCGGCGAAGTGCCCGGTATGGGCGGCATCGGGACCGGCGCCGCCTTTCAGGCCAATCTGGCATCGCTGGCGGCCCTGCGCGTCAACATGCGCTTGATTCATGACCATGACAGGCCGAATCCGGCAACGACCCTCCTGGGACAACCCCTGGATCTACCCGTGCTGGCGGCCCCCATGGGCGGCGTCGCCTTCAACATGGGAGGGGCTATTTCAGAAGAGGATTACATTCAGGCCAAACTCCAGGGTTGCCGTGCCCGGGGCATTCTCGGGTGCACGGGCGATGGGGTGCCCCCCTTTATCCATGAGGCGGGATTCGCCGCGATCCGATCGGTGGCGGGAATGGGCATCCCCTTCATCAAACCCTGGGCCGAAGACGAACTCTTCCCGAAGCTCGAACAGGCGGTGGCCACGGGCGCTCCTTTCGTGGGCATGGACATCGACGCCGCCGGACTGGTGACCCTCAAGCAGATGGGGCGCCCTGTGGGCCCGCAATCCCCTGCCAAGCTGAAGGCGATGATTGCCCGGGTACCAACCCCGTTTATTCTGAAAGGCATCATGACGACCGATCAGGCACGACTGGCCGTTGACGTCGGCGCGGCGGCAATCGTCGTTTCCAACCATGGCGGGCGCGTCCTCGACCACGCCCCCGGGAGCGCTGAAGTTCTGCCGGAGATTGCCGAAGCCGTCGGCAACCAGATTGCCATCCTGGCCGACGGCGGCATCCGATCCGGGGTCGATGTCCTCAAAATGCTGGCCCTGGGAGCGGATGCCGTACTCATCGGCCGGCCCTTTGCGATCGCCACGATCGGCGGCCGCATGGAAGGTGTCAAAACGTATCTCGACCAGATCAAAACGGAATTGATCGCCGCCATGGTGCTGACCGGATGTCCCGATCTGGCCGCCATTAACCGGAAAATACTGCGGCCGGCAGCAGACTGATCGGCCGCCAACGAATGGATCGCCTCCCGTGAAAAAAATCATTATATCCGTTCTGGGCAATGATCGCCCGGGCATCATCGCCGCCGTCTCGCGCCTGTTGTACGAGAAGGAGAGCAATATCGAAAATGTCAGCCAAACCAGTTTGCAGTCCGAGTTTGCCGGCATATTCATTGCCACCATCCCGGCCCGGATGCCCCTTGCCGAATTAAAAACCAGCCTAGCCGCCGTCCTGGATCCGATGGGACTCCAGGTCCATGTCAAACCGGTAGAACCCCGCCATGAAGAGACCAACGGAACGGTTGACGAATCGTTTGTGATTACCACCCGCGGCCCCGACCAGAAGGGTCTCGTGGCCCGCGTCACGGAAATCATCGCCCGGCATCAGGTCAATATCACCAACTGTCAGGCCGTTTTTAAGGGTGGCGAGGACCCGGACAGCAACATTATGATCTATGAGGTGGATATCCCGCCGCAAACCGACCAGCATGCGCTTTTCCGGGATCTCAGAGCGAGAGGTGCCGAACTGAAACTTCAGGTGAGCATTCAGCACCGGGACATTTTCATGACCCTGAATCGAATCTGAACACCTGCAGCTGCACGCTGATCTATCCCATTAAACCCCTATATTAAAGGCTTTGGCCACGCGCTGAAGATAGATGCCATGCTCACGAGTAGAGAAATCCTCTCCACCTTGGAAATGCTTCAAAGTGAACACCTGGATCTGCGAACGGTCACCCTGGGTATCAACCTGATGGACTGTGTCAGTGACGACCCGGATAAATTATGCCAACAGATTCGCCACAAAATTAAAACCCTGGCGCACCACCTGGTGCCGACCTGCAACCGGGTGGGCGACAAATACGGCATCCCGGTGGTCAACAAACGGATTTCGGTCAGTCCGATCGCGATTGTGGCGGCGCCCTTCGATACCCCCCAGATGGTGGATGTGGCGCAAACGCTCAATGCGGTGGCGGCCGAGGTGGAAGTCGATTTTATCGGCGGATTTTCGGCCCTGGTCGAAAAGGGCCTGGCCCGTGGCGATCGGACCCTGATGGAGGCCATTCCTGACGCCCTGGCCCAAACCGAGCGGGTCTGTGCTTCGGTGAATGTCGCCAGCACGCGCGCCGGAATCAACATGGACGCGGTTCTCTTGATGGGGGAGGTCATCAAGGCGGCCGCCGCCAAAACCGCGGCCCAGGACGGTCTCGCAGCGGCCAAACTGTGCGTGTTTGCCAATATCCCCCAGGACATTCCTTTCATGGCCGGGGCCTATCTGGGTATCGGGGAGCCGGATGCCGTAATCAATGTCGGCGTCAGCGGTCCGGGGGTCGTACGCAAGGCCATCGACCGGGCCCTGGCCCAGAATCCAGGATGGGATCTAGGCCAGATTTCGGAGTTGATCAAGCAGACCGCCTACAAGGTTACCCGTGTCGGCGAACTGATCGGTCGAGAGGTGGCCGACAGTATCGGAATTGAATTCGGGGCCGTGGATCTCAGTTTGGCACCGACGCCCAATGTGGGAGACAGCGTCGGCGAAATTTTTCAAAGTCTGGGGCTGCGCAGTATCGGTGTGCCCGGCAGCACGGCTGCCCTGGCCATGTTGAACGATGCCGTTAAAAAGGGGGGCGCTTTTGCCAGTTCCCACGTCGGGGGGCTCAGCGGCGCCTTCATTCCGGTCAGCGAAGATCTGAACATCGCCGCTGCCGCCCGCGCAGGACATCTTACGATCGAAAAACTGGAGGCCATGACGAGCGTCTGCTCGGTGGGACTCGATATGGTGGCGATTCCGGGGGATACCACTTCCGAGACCATTGCCGCGATGATTGCCGACGAAATGGCCATCGGCGTGATCAACCATAAGACAACGGCCACGCGGTTGATCCCCGTGCCCGGCAAAAAAGCTGGTGAAAATGCGTTTTTCGGCGGCCTGCTGGGCAAGTCCGTCATCATGCCGGTCAACAATGGCCGGGGCGATAATCCTTTTATCCTGCACGGCGGCCGAATTCCGGCCCCGATTCACAGCATGAAAAATTAACGGCCCCTGCCCCCACTGCGGCCATTCCCGCTCCGGCTTAAGCGGGCTGCTGGTACCCAAGGGGAGATCAGCACAACAACGCACGGTCCAGGCTGAAGGTCTCGCCTTGGAGGCGGTAAAACTGTTTCAGCAGATCATCAACGGTCAAGGCGGCCTTGGCCTGCCCCCTGACATCTAAGATGATGCGGCCCTGATGGAGCATCATCAGGCGATTGCCGTAGGCCAGCGCCTGGGCCATGTTGTGGGTGACCATGAGACTGGTCAGTTGCTTGGCACGGACCATGCGATCCGTCAATTCAAGAATCTGCTGGGCCGTTTTGGGATCCAGGGCGGCCGTATGCTCGTCCAGCAACAGCACTTCCGGTTTGATCAGCGTGGCCATGAGCATGGTAAGGGCTTGCCGCTGGCCACCGGAGAGCAGCCCCACGGATGCTTTCAGGCGGTCTTCGAGACCGAGACCGAGAATACGCAGCTGCTCCTTGAAGAAATCACGCTCACCTCGTTTGACACCCAATCTCAATCCTCGCCGTTGCCCCCGTTGGCGCGCCAGGGCCATATTTTGTTCAATGCTCAGGGAGGCGCAGGTCCCTACCAGGGGATCCTGAAACACCCGCCCGATATAGGCCGCGCGCTGATGCTCCGGCCACCGGGTGACATCCCGCCCCCCGATGAACATGGCCCCTGCATCCGGCAGGTGCACCCCGGCCAACCCATTGAGCAAGGTCGACTTGCCGGCGCCGTTGGAACCTATCAGGGTGACGAAATCACCCTTGGCGAGATGCAATTGGATTTGATCGAGCGCGCGCACTTCGTTGACCCCGCCGCGATGAAAATACTGGGTATAGCCCTCGACGCGAATCATGACCGCCCCCATCGTTTCCTGATCATGGGGGTCGTGAGCGCCCCGATCACCAGAAGGGCGGTGATCAAGTTCAAATCACTGGGCGTGAATGCGAAGGACCCCCATTTGACGCCCAGCGCCAGGGCAATGGCCAGACGGTAGATGATGGATCCGCACAAAGCGGCGATACAGCCGCGGGTGATGCCCCCGCGACCGAAAAGGGTTTCGCCGACAATGACCGAAGCCAGGCCGGCGATGATGGTGCCGACCCCCATGTTCACGTCCGCGGCACCTTGATTCTGTGCGACCAGGGCGCCGCTCAGGGCCACCATGGCATTGGAGAGACCGACACCGAGAATAATGATGTGATGGGTGTTGACCCCCTGGGCCGTAATCATCCGTTTGTTGTCGCCGGTGGCCAGCACGGCCAGCCCCAGTTCGGTGTGCAGAAACCAGATCATCAATCCCGTTACGATGATCGCCAGCAGCCCGTACAGCAAGGCGGCGGCCCAGTATCCGGTCAGGCGCAAATCGGAGAGCAGATCAATGACGGTGGCCACGCCCAGCAGGGACACGTTGGGCCCGGACATGATGCGAATATTGATCGAGTACAGCGCGATCATCGTCAATATGGACGCCAACAAATGAAGGATCTTCAGCTTGGTATTTAGCAGCG
>JASFFM010000380.1:0-4496 GCA_050124295.1 Desulfobacterales bacterium
TAACTTAACCTTACAAGTGGATATAGCGCACGAGCTCCAGCGGGTGGCTGTCATCCGGGCACGGGATGGATTGGTACCGGTTAGGAAACAAGTGACCGTGGCGGCGATGGCGACGGTTGTGGCGAATGGCATGCCCGGTCAACAACCGGCGCACCACCGTGGCGATGGGGACCGTGCCAGTTCACAGCAGGAGATGAAAATGATGGGGGATCAGGACCCAGGCGTCCCACAAAATCAAAGCGATCCTGGTCGTCATCGAAGATCTTGCGACGGTCGATGCCGCGCAAGATGATGTGGTGCAGGGCACCCGGGGCGTCCTAGCGAGATTATCCGGGCATGGTTGGCACGGTAGCCGCCCGGCCGTTTGCCATCCATTTTTAAGTTAAGGGTGCCCCAATGATTCGAATGCAAGCTGCGGGCTACCCATTCGGGCAATTCTCCAGCCCCAGCAGCCGGGTGGCAAGTGGATGCTGCCTTGCATAGGTTCGCCGGAAACGAGATCGCTTTCAGCCATCGCCTTTTCCTGTGTTTCCGGGGCCGATTCTGGTTCATAACGTTTTCGATCGGGGTCTCACGCTTCTTGATGCGGTCTTGATTCCGCTGGGGCATCCACCTCTGAAAAAGGCCGGCGCATCGAATCAAGGCGCGCTTTGGCGACCACAAGGCTGTGGTCGGTTCGCACAACGAGGCCGGCTTTGGCCTTGATTTTCTGACACCATTCAGACATAGATTCAGGACTGATGAACCAATGGTCTTGTTTGCGGGACTTGAATTTACCGGCAAAGCCTGAATCGCGTGAAAAAATCATCGCCCTTTATAGTGAATAACGCCATTAAGACGTTTACCCGGCGACCTCGGATGACCTTCAAGGTCTGGTGGCGTAGCGGCGGACCGCGACCCATGCGTTGTTGACCGCCCGCGGTGTGGACCGCAAAGGGCCTGAAGCGCGCGCGGAGCGCTCTGACGAAGCCAACCTGACCGCAAGTGCCGATTCCTTTGACAATCCATCGATTGTCGATGTTTAGCTCGGGTCGCTTATCCACATGCAGCGATCGCCAGGTCGTTAAAGGCAGTGAAGTTTTTGGTTTTGCCTACGATTGGCAGACCGCCGGAATCCACGAAATCCGATAGGACGTGCGTGAGGCGGCGACACCACCATTGCCAACCATCATGGGAGAGATGTTGCCCAAGGAACATGATCCGGATCTGGCGTCGCTGTGTATCGGAGGGGGACAGGGTATGGCAGCGGTGCTGGAAAAACCCTAACAAGAAGTAGTTTCAAAACCTTTGCTCGCGTTAAAGAGCAAGGCGCGGGCTGATGAATGCGCAGCGCATATTCAATCCCATGTGAGCATTTCGCAGAAGCCGGCAACCCTGCCATGGGACGCTAGACGGGGGTTGCGAAACCACTTCCAAGGATAAGAGGATATTCTTATGGCCCTAACCAGCTATTGGGCGGACGACTATGTTCAAAAGAAAAAGTCCATTGCCGAGGCGCTCAGTTTGATTCGGTCCGGTCAGCGGATTTTCATCGGATCCTATTGCGGTGAACCCCAATGTCTGGTCCGGGGACTTGCGGAAACATCCCGGCGCTTCAGTGATCTCGAGATTATTCGCCTGATGTCCCGCGAAACCACCCCCTTGACATCGATCGCCAACAAGACCCGGGATGAAAGCCTCAATATCCGCTCGATCTATCTCGGAGCGGCCAAGTCTCCGTCACTTGCTAAAAATAAGCGTTTCTACACCCCGGTGAACATGTCCTTGACGCCCCATCTTTTTACCAGTCGACGGATTCCCATCGATGTGGCCTTAATCCAGGTATCCCCACCGGATGATTTCGGCTGGATGAGTCTCGGGGTATCCGTGGATGTCACTCAGGCGGCGGCGCTTTCCGCCGATATCGTGATCGCCCAGGTCAATGCCCTGATGCCCATGGTGCTGGGTCAAAGTTTTGTGCACGTCAACGATGTGGATGCCGTCGTCGAGCACGAAGAAGCGCTTTTAACCCTAACCCCGGGACCCACTTCGGAGCAGGCCAACCTTATCGGCAAGCATATCGCCAGGCTCATCGACGATGGTTCGACGTTGCAGGTTGGCCTGGATGCCGCCTCCCAGGCGACGAGTCTGGCCCTTACGCAAAAGAATGATCTGGGGATCCACTCCCAGTTTCTCACCGATGACATCATGCGTCTTTATTCTATGGGGGTTGTCAATAACAAGGTCAAAGGATTCAACAACGGCAAACTGGTGGCCAGCTGCGCATTGGGCACACAGGCCTTGTATGAATTCTTGCATCTGAACCCGGCCGTCGATTTTCACCCCTCCGATTACGTTAATGACGCCGATATCATCGCGCGCCACAACAAAATGGTGTCCATGAACGTTGCCCAAACCGTGGATCTGGCCGGTCAGGTGGCCTGCGATGCCAGGTCATCCACCCTTTACGCCGGTGTTTCCGGCATTCCCGACTTTGTGAGGGGCGCCAATCGCTCCCGGGAGGGCAAATCGATCATCATGCTGAATGCCGCTGACCGTGATGCCCAAAACAGCCGGATTGTCCCCCTGCTGAACAACACCGTCGTCACCGTTCCCCGGGATGATGTCCGCTGGGTGGTCACCGAATACGGGGCCGTAAACCTTTTCGGCAAAAGCACCCAGGAGCGGGCTTTGGCCATGATCAGCATCGCCCATCCCGATTTCAGGGAGCAACTTCTCCACGAGGCCAAACAATTGGGTATGATCGGTTCGGAAAGAAGTCTGGGAGAATCCGTTCACGGGATCTATCCGGTCAAATTGGAAGAAACCCTGCGCATCGATGGTGAAAAGATCACCTTCCGACCGGCCAAACCGGTTGACGAGCGCAGAATCCAGGAACATTTCTACCACATGGACAAAAAGGATATCGTTTCACGGTTCTTTCATGAGAAGAAACGTTTTGTGCGCGATGACGTGGAGGGGATGAGTCAGATTGACTACATCCGCAACATGACGATCGTGGCGCTTGTCGGCGAATTCGGTTTTGATACGGTGGTGGGGGCCGGTGAGTACTACCTTGAACCGGCCAAGAATATGGCCGAGATCGCTTTTTCGGTCAGCAGGGCCTATCAAGGAAAGGGGCTCGGCCGGATTTTGATCCGCAAACTGGCAGAAGCGGCACGGGAAAATGGTATCGCCGGGTTGTTTGCCGTCACCTCTCCGCAAAACAAGAAAATGATCCGGCTTTTTAAAACCTTACCCTACCAGGTGAAATCATCTCTGGGCGAAGATTTGGTGCTGAGTTGCCGCTTCGATGAGCCCACAGAATCCGCGACGGTTCAATAAAGGAATAGGCCATGCATGAACTCGATGCCATATTTGAACCCCAATCGGTGGCCGTCATCGGCGCTTCCGCGACCCCCGGCAAAGTGGGCCACGATATTTTCGCCAACATTTTACAGGGCGGCTATACCGGGACGCTCTATCCGGTCAACCCCAACGCCAAATCGATATCATGTGTAAAGGCCTATCCCTCGGTAAAGGCGATCCCCGATCAAGTGGATCTGGCCATGATCATTCTTCCTCCCCGACTTGCCCTTGAGGCGATCAAGGATGCCGCGGCAAGTGGCGTCAAAGGGATTGTCATCGTTTCGGCCGGCTTTCGCGAGGTCGGTGACCAGGGTGCGGCCATCGAGAACCAGATCATCTCGATTTGCAAGGAGGCCGCTATCCGCATCGTCGGTCCGAACTGCCTGGGTGTCATTAACCCCCTGCCGGAAGTCAGGCTCAATGCCAGTTTTTCCGCACGCATGCCGGCCTCGGGCAAAATATCGTTTATCTCCCAGAGCGGTGCGCTGTGTACGGCCGTCCTTGATTTTGCTGCCGACCGGGATTTCGGCTTTTCCAAGTTTATCTCCATCGGCAACAAAGCCGATGTGGATGAACTCGATCTTCTGCGCTATCTGCATGCGGATCCGAATACCGAGGTCATTCTGATTTACCTGGAAGAACTGCGCCGGGGATTTGAATTTATCGAAACGGTAAAGGAGATTACCTCCGGCTATCGGCGCACACCGGTATTGGTGATCAAATCGGGGCGGACCTTGGCCGGCGCCCAGGCGGCCGCGTCGCATACCGGTGCGCTGGCCGGCTCCGAAGCGGTATACGATGCGATTTTCAAACAGAGCGGCATCATTCGGGCCGAATCGATCCACGAGCTTTTCGATTTTGCCAGTGCATTTGCCTATAAAGAGGAGAGCGCCCTCGGCAAACTGCGCCGAAAGGTTCCCACCGGAAACCGAGTGGCCATTATCACCAATGCCGGAGGGCCGGGTATTGTGGCCACCGACATGACGGTCTCATCTGGACTGGAGTTGGCCCATTTTAAACCCGAGACCATCGAAACCCTTGGCAGCCATCTGCCCGAGACCGCCAATCTGAACAATCCGGTGGATGTGATTGGGGATGCCTCCCAGGATCGCTATGAAAATGCCCTCTCCGCCGTCATCAAAGACGAA
>JASFFM010000381.1:0-4478 GCA_050124295.1 Desulfobacterales bacterium
CGGCCAAAATCTTCTTCTGCAGCAGGGCCTGCCACTGGCGGTCGAATCCCTCCGGAAACTTGACCACAAATTCGTTGAAGGTGGTCGATGCGAAGGGAATCTCGAAACCGGCGCCCTGAAGGGCGGCTTTCAAGTATTCAGCCTTATCGCGATTCAGGGCCGCCAGTTCGCGAAACCCTGTGCCGCCCAGGGCCGCCATATACATGCCCGCCGCCATGGCGCAAAGGCTCTGGTTGGAGCAGATATTGGAGGTCGCTTTTTCACGCCGGATATGCTGCTCACGGGTGGAGAGGGTCAACACAAAACCCCGCTGTCCATCGGCATCGCGGGTCTGACCCACAAGCCGCCCGGGGAGATTGCGCACATATTTCTGTTTGGCGCTAAAAATGCCCAGGCCCGGCCCACCGAAAGACGGGGGGATGCCCAGGCTCTGACCTTCGCCGCAGACGATGTCGGCATCCAGCTCGCCCGGCGTTTTCAACAGCCCGTAGGCCAGGGGCTCACTGAAGCAGGTGATGAAGATCGCCTCCTGGTCGTGAATGGCCTTTCCGGCCGCCGCCAGATCTTCGACGACACCGAAGAAATTAGGCGACTGGACCGCCACCCCGGCCAGATCCTCGATCCGATCCAGGCCGGAAAGGTCGGTCGTGCCGTCCTTCCCGTAGGGCAGCCATACCAGGTTGAATTCGGTAGGAGCGAAATAGGTTTCGACCACCTTGCGGTAGTAAGGGTTTACCAGGGCGGAGACGGCCACGGTCTTCTTGCGCCGGCCGATGCGGATGGCCATCAATAGGGCTTCGGCCACGGCCATGGCCCCGTCATAGAGGGACGCGTTGGCCACTTCCATGCCCAGCAGGCGGCAGATCAGGGTCTGGTACTCGAAGATGCCCTGGAGGGTGCCCTGGCTGATTTCAGGCTGGTAGGGTGTATAGGCGGTGACATATTCCGAACGGCTGAGCAGTGCGCGGGTGACTTCCGGGATGAAGTGATGGTAGCTGCCGGCACCGGCAAAAATGTTGTAGTCGGCCCAGGAAACCATGCGGCCGGCCAGGGTCGCCATGTGGTCGTTGAGCTCCCACTCGGTCATTTCGGGCAGATCCAGTGCGTCGGTACGCTTGCAGTCATCCGGAATGGTGCTGAAGAGTCCCTCCAGATCCGGGACCCCCACGGCCTGAAGCATGATCTCTAAGTCTTCGGGTGTATGGGATAGGTATCTCATTGCTCCGATCCTTTCAGCATGTCGAGGTAGGCCGCCCGGTCCATCAGCTGGTCATAGGCCGAGGGATCGTCGGCTTTGATCTCGATCATCCAGCCCTCCTTGTAGGGCGCCTCGTTGACCCGCTCGGGGGCATCTTCCAGGGTCTCATTGATGGCGGCCACCTCGCCGGCCAGGGGCATGAACAGCTCCGAGACGGCCTTGACCGACTCCACCGTTCCGAATTCTTCCCCCGCCGCGAAGGTATCCCCTGGTTCGGGCAATTCCACGAAGACGATATCCCCGAGCTGGTCCTGGGCGAAATCGGTGATGCCGATCTGGTAGGTTTCTCCCTTCTGGCGCGCCCACTCGTGGTCTTTCGTGTAGCGGATGTCTTCGGGCAGGCTAACTTCGCTGAGTTCTTTCATGAAATCGTCCTCCTTTATTTACAGCATCGTGTGTATGGCTCGGCGGGCGGTTCGATCCGGCCGGATCTCTTTTACGATTCGGACACCCACGCGGCGACGATGATCTCTCAGGGTGAGCGGCGTACCGGGCGGCAGCGCATCGCTCACACGCAGAAACCCGCAGCAGAGCCCGCCGCCCTTGAATCCTTGCGGCGCATCGGGGCTGCCGATACTGAAGACGTGCTCATCGTGCCAGCCGATGCCCATATCGCTGACACAGGTCAATACATCACCGATGACGCGTCCGGTATCATTCAACACCCTGGCCGGCAGGGATACTTTGCGCGGATCGCTACCGATGAAGGGATAGGTATACGGCGCAGAGCAGGGCCTCAGGGCATCGTGTCCCAGAAAGGTTTTGCGGAATCCTTCCCCCTGGGCGTTGTAAGGCAGCGCAAAGGGCCAGGGATGCCGGCAGAAAGGCCAGGCGCCGATATCCTGGTGGGAGAGGGGTAAACCCGCGCCGGCGCGCAGTGAATCCCGGGCGGCCAGGCCGCAGGCCGTGAGGCCATATTCAGCGCCGGCGGCCATGACTGCCTCCCAGACGGCGGCAATCGTTGGCCGGGCCGAAAAAACTTCGAACCCCAATTCACCGGTATAGCCGGTACGCGACAGCAGTAGCGGTATTCCGTCACGGGTCATCACCGGTTCTAAGATGGGCATCTTTTCGCCAAAGCCGCCTTTAAAGGCAAAATAGGGCATGGTTTCGAAGACCGCATACGGGTCGGCCAGTACCTTGCGCATAATCTTGGCCGCCAAAGGGCCCTGGACGTCAAGCTTGCCGAATCGTCCGGAAAGATCCGATAGCTGGGCGGGAAAGTCTTCTGCATGGCGACCCAGGTGCGTAACCACGGCGTGGCCCATGCCCGCATTGAGCACCACCAGAAAAGTGTCGCCTGCCAGCATGAACACGATGGCATCGTCGATGACGTGGCCCTCGGCGTTTAAAAAAGCCCCGTAAACCGCCCGTCCGGGCTTCAGCGGGGCTTTGCGCGGCCCCAGACAGGCGGATAGATCATTTGTGAAACAGAACTGAAGAAGATCAAAGGCGCCGGACCCGCTCACCAGGAGGGCGGCCATATGGCTGGTATCAAACACGCCGGCCCGGGTCAAAACGGCCCTGTGCTCATCTTTGGCCGACCCATACCACAAGGGCATCTCAAAGCCACCGAAAGCGGCCATGCGCGCCTTGTGAAGCACATGCCAGCCATGCAGCGGGGTTGCCAGAGGGGCCATGGCCCTCCTCCTGTAGGCAATCGGTGACGAAGGCCAGCGTCCGCGGGACGGGATCAGGGTTCGGATGGGGATATGCTGCCTGGTGTTCTGCGGCCCGGGCCGCGAATCCCGGGCCAACAGCCATGCTTGAAAGCCTGCGGCGGCCGCCGGCGGAGACCGTAGCTGCCGGAGGCACGACCGCTGGCGAGGTGACTTAGGGGCAGTCGAGCGCCGGCGGAGGAAACCTGCCATTCAGCAGCAAATTAATTAAACCATAAATTTTGTTATAAAATTTTTAGGAATTAATCAACATATTCTTAAAAATTTACCGTTTATTAGCTTTCTGGGCTTGGCCGCGGGTTTTACCAACCTTGACCCCAAAGGGGAACCGCAAATAGGGATCGAAGAACGACGCGGGGGGAAACGCCCGGATGGCATAAACGATAGCGATCTGCAAGGGAGATCCATGATGGCGACGCGCGCAGCTGGTCTGGGTGCAGGGCCGGGGGGGTGTGGCCGCCGTGCGCACCGCCCCGCAGGGGGCGGATGTCACCCTGATCGAGGAAGAAAATCCCGGCGGCGCCTGCCTCAATTGGGGCTGCATCCCCTCCAGGGTTCTCGTCACCACGGCCGAGCGCGACTTGCGCTTGCAGCGGCCCAAGATTGTGGCATCAGCCTGCAGGGCACCCTTTCCATCGACATGGCCCGCCTCACGGCCCGCAAGACAAACGGCGTGCAAAACCAGATCAAGGGCCTTGATAAGCACTTCGATCATCACCGGATTCGCTACATCGGCGGCACGGGCCGCATCATGAAAACGACCCTGGTGGAAGTCTCTGCTCCGGACGCGCCCCCCACAGGAAAAACATGGGTTTGGCTGATCCTGGCCACCGGCTCCCGCTGGATCGATCTTCCCGATCTGCCGGTGGACGGCTGACGTGTGCTCTCAAGCAAAGACGCCCTGGCGCTGGAGCGGGTGCCCCCGTCGATCCTGATTGTGAGCGGCGGAGTCATCGGATGCCAATTTGCTCAGATCTGCGGTGCCGGGGGGGCACCGCCGCATGGATGATCAGGCTTTCCCGGGGGCCATCTTCACCTCCCCCGAGGTGGCCAATGGGGGGCTGACGGAAGCCCAGGCCCAAACCGCCGGTCAGGCCGTACACGCGAACGAAGCGCTCTTTCGTACCCTGGGCAAAGCCCAGCTGATGGGAGAGATTGCCCGTCAGGCCAAAATCGTTTGCGATCCGAACACCGGCCAGGTGCTGGGGGTTCACATGATCGGGCCTCACGCCACGGAACTGATCGCCGAAGGCACCCTGGCGGTAAACAAGGGCTTTACCGTGGAAGATCTGGTGGGCACCATTCATGCCCATCCCACCCTGGCCGCAATCATGGGCGCAACAGCGTGGAAAGCCATTGACCGCCCGCTGCATGGGTGAGTATAGATCATTCTAACGGGCCATCATCCGCATCGATGGAAACCTTCGCGCCGATTTGACCACGCGTCAATGATACCGGAACCGAAGCGCCATCCCCGATACCGACCCTCTTCAACCGCCGCTTTGACCTGACCATCGTGACCGCCGGAGGCCACCCGGAGC
>JASFFM010000382.1:0-4469 GCA_050124295.1 Desulfobacterales bacterium
CATAGACATCGCCGGCGAGACGCTGCAAACCATGGTCCAGACGGCCCAAGAGATCGTAGGCCGGAATGCGCAAGGGCACTACCGCATCGACACAGCGGACCTGCTCGAAGACCTGCTGACCAAATTTATTGAGGAAAAAGGATTGCGGGCCTATGTTGCCGATCGGGATAACTACGGGTTCCTGGATCGCCCCAAATAGCTGGCTACGCCTAAGGCGTTAAATCGGGGTTGGATAACATCCCACGGCCACTTAACCCGAACATGGCATGAAAATAGTGATGCCAATCCGGGTTTTAAGGCTTGGAATCAAACAGTTGGCTTCATGCAGATGTATCGAATCCGCCGGCGGTGACGGGATCAACCCCCAGGCTGCCTTTTGGGGGTTACTTGTTGGCTGTCGCACGTGGCGTTGCCGTCGATGCCTGCCCATGTCCGGAGGATGTCCGCTCTAAGAGAGCCTTTGGGGCGGGTATAGCGCCAGCCGCAAGATTCCTGGATCGTTATCGTTCGAGTCTTTCATTGATGCGGCCCATGGCGGCCATGAAATCCTCACGTATTTCCCGGGCGTAAGGGTTGAATCGGTGCATATCCTGAAACAACTGCCAGGTGTCGTTCTCCACGACTTCCAGGGTGTAGGTGAGCCGCCGATAGCCTTCCGTGTCGATGTCAAGTTTCGCAGCGCCAAAATCCGCCAGTGAACGGCCGATGAAGTGGGTCAGCGACAGGCTGATGGCGATTTGACGATCATGCTCCTCCGGAGTCGCTTCGATGACCTCCAATTCTTTACGCACCAAATAGTCAACGATTTTACGATAATGGCCGTCATCTGCGGAATCGTTGCACAGGACGATTTTACAGCCCTTGAGGGCGTTGGCGGCACTGTCAGGGCCGAACATGGGGTGGGTTCCCAGGATGCGGGCATGTTTCGGCAGCAAATCATGCATCCAGGCCATGGGATATTCTTTCACCGAACAGACATCGATCACCACCGTTCCCTGCGCAAGGCGGGGGGCAATCTTGACCAGGGTTTCCTGCATGGCGCTAATGGGAACGCATAGTATCAGGTAGGACTGGGCGCAGGCCTCGTCCAAGGAGACCTTGGTTGCACCAACAGCTTCAATGGCCGCTTTCGGTTGACTGCGCGAGCAAACGAACACTCGGCAGTCCTGCGCAAGATAGCGGACGGCCAGGGCGCCGAAACGTCCAAATCCGATGACACCAATCATAGGGCATCCTTTAGGCGCTTGAAACCGGCCCTAATTTGTTCGGCACGGGCGGCAAACGAAATTCGGATATGCCCCGGTGCTCGAAAGAAGGCACCGGGAACGACGGCCACATTGGCGTTTTCAAGCAGGTGGCGGGCCAGATCGATGTCGTCCCCGAAGCGTTCCCGATAGGCCCGAATACTGGGAAAGAGGTAAAAAGCGCCGTCGGGTTCAACCACCTCAAATAGTTCCCGGCAAAGGCCCACGGCCAGATCGCGCCGCTTTTCGTAAATGGCATTCCGCTCCTCCAGGACCTCCCGGGGCAAATTGGCCGCGGCAGCAGCACCATGCTGAGCAAAAGAGCACACATTGCCTGTCAGATGCCCCTGAATGGTCGCGCAACGGGCGATCATCTCTTCCGAGGCGGCCAGATAGCCCACACGAAACCCGGTCATGGCGTAGGTCTTTGAAAAACTGCGCACGACGATCAATCGCTGGCGGATGTCCGGGAATTCAAACGGGCTGACGAATGTCTTATCCCCATAAACAAATGATGCGTATGCTTCATCGGATACCAGCCAGAGATTGTGCTGCAGGCAAAGATCGACGATACGCCCGAGCGATGTCCGATCGTAAACCGCGCCCGTGGGATTGTTGGGCGAGTTGACCAGGATCGCCACCGTACGATCGGTCAGCGCATGCTCAATGGCATCGACATCGAGTTGATGGGCCACGGTGTCGACGGTCACCGGAACGCCACCGCTGATTTTCACCTGGTGCTCGAAACTGACCCAGCAGGGCGCGGGAATAACCACCTCCCTGCCCTTGTCGCAAATCACTTGAAAGATTTCAAAAAGGCCTTGTTTGGCCCCGTTGGCGATGAGGATATTTCGGGCGTTATACCCCTCGAACTCAGCCGCAAGTTTCGTTCGCAAAGCCGGCAGGCCGGCCACGGGTCCATAGCGTGTAAAACCTGAATCGAGCGCCTGACGGGTGGCATCCATTACCGAAGGATCCACCGCAAACTCCGGCTCTCCCACCGCGAGGTCGATTACGTCCCGCCCGGCATCACGCAATTCCTGGATCGAGGTCGAAAAGGCCACCGTTCCTGATGGAACTAATTGTTTAAATATTTCGCTTATATACATATATTTATATCAAGCATTGATGAATGTTTGTTGGAGAAAGGAGGCCAAGCATGCCGGGGTCCAAGGCTAACGGCTTTGGGTCGCCAGCATGTCTGCCGCGCTTCGCTTGATGCGATCGCATCCCACCAACTATGCGGAAAGATGTTCCCGCGTCAATCATCAATATGCGGGGCGGTCGGCTTTCATGCCCGCATTCGTTGCCGCAGAACCAAATCCCCGATGACCAAGGCGGCCATGCTTTCCACAATCGGAATTGCCCGCGGAACGACACAGGGATCATGACGGCCCCTGGCGGCCAGAACAGCCGGCGCACCGTTGTAATCAACGGTTTGTTGGGGCTGCTGGATTGTCGCTGGCGGCTTGAAGGCCACCCGGAAAACAATGGCGGCCCCACTGCTGATGCCGCCCAAGGTTCCGCCGCTGTTGTTCCGTGCGGGAACGATGCCACCGTCGCTGACAGTGAATGGATCGTTGTGGGCCGATCCCCGCATGCGGGTGCCGGCAAAACCCGATCCGATTTCAAAGCCCTTGGTGGCGGGAATGGACATCATGGCCTGAGCCAGTTTGGCCTCCAGTTTGTCAAAGACCGGTTCGCCCAGTCCCACGGGAACGTTACGGCACACACATCTAACGATGCCCCCGATGGAATCGCCTTCTTCTTTGAGTTGCAGGATGCGTTTTTCCATCCTCTCGGCGCTGACTTTGTGCGGGCAGCGCACGGCGAAGCGATCCACCATATCACGGTGGACGTGGTCCAGGTCGGCGGCGGGGGCTTGAATGGATCCCACGGCATCCACCCAGGCCACAATTTCGATCCCCCATCGATCGTTGAGATACTTTTCAGCGATGGCGCCGGCCGCCACGCGGCCAATCGTCTCGCGCGCGCTCGAGCGTCCGCCACCGCTGCTGGCCCGGATACCGTATTTCATCTGGTAGGTATAGTCGGCATGCGAGGGACGCGGGATATCCTGCATGGCCTTGTAATCCCCCGGGATGTGATCCTTGTTGGCAACCACCAGGCCGATCGGCGTTCCCAGCGTGCGTCCGTTTTCCACCCCGGACAGAATTGTCACCCGGTCACTTTCCTGGCGATCGGTGGTCAACGGGCTTTGTCCGGGGCGGCGTCGATCCAGTTGCACCTGGATGTCGCTTTCACTAAGGGTCAAACGCGGTGGCACACCGTCGAGAATGGCCCCGACCCCCTTGCAGTGGGATTCGCCAAACGTGGTAACCCTCAGGAGGGTACCGAATGAACTGGACATATTCATCACCTCTCATGGCGACAGGCGCAACGGAATTCCGGCTTTCAGGACAACCTTGAGGCCCCTATCCTTGATATAAGGTTTCCAACACCTGCCAGAAGCCGGGAAAAGATTTTTCGACACATGACGGGTTGCGGATCCGCGTCCCGGGGGCGCCCAAGCCGGCCACGGCAAAACTCATGGCAATCCGATGGTCATTGTAGGTTTCTATTTCGGCGGCCACCGGCCGGCCGCCCCGGATGGTGAGATCGTCCCCCGTGCTGCGGGTTGCGATGCCCATGGCCTCCAACTCACGCCTCACCGCCTCCAGCCGATCGCACTCTTTGGCGCGCAGATGGGCGATGTTGCGAATGCAGGTGGTTCCTTCGGCAAAGGCAGCAACCACGGCCACTGTGGGAACCATGTCGGGCATATCGCCCATGTCGGCCTCGATGCCGACCAGAGAATCCCCCTTAACGGTAATGCCGTCCCTTTCAAATTGCAGCTGACAACCCATCTTCTTAAATAATGGCAATATCTTAAGATCGCCTTGCAAAGAATTTTGGTTGATCCCGCCGACCTTGATGGCTTTGCCGGTGATCGCGCCTGCGGCCCAGAAATAGGACGCATTGGAAACATCGGGCTCCACCGTGTAGGTCCCCGCGCGATAGGCTTGGCCACCGGCAATATCGAAGGTTGCATACCCTTGGCGATGCAAGGTCACACCAAACTGTTGCATAATATCGATGGTCAGGTCGACGTAGGGTTTGGAAACAGGCCCCCGGCAGACATTGATTTGCAATCCAGTATCCGTCAAGGGTGCCATCAGCAGCAGCGAGGAAAGGAACTGGCTACTCATGGAGCAATCGATGTCA
>JASFFM010000383.1:0-4468 GCA_050124295.1 Desulfobacterales bacterium
CCACAATGCCCCTGAGCCGGCCGTCGTCGGAATAGGTGGGCCCGGCGATGGTAATCCCGGGCTTCTGGGAGGTGAAGAATATGTAGGGGTCGGTCCAGACGATGCGTTTTTCTTCCAGGGCTTTCGTGTACCAGGGACGTTTGCGGGGATCATAGGGATCATCTGAAACCATCCGGCGATCGACAACCTGGTTGGCGTCATCGCGCCAGATCAAGCGCGTTTGCTTGGTGCCGTCGGTGTGGATCGAAATTTTGGTGCGCACCCCGCCTTGGCCATGGGTGGCATCCCGACGGACATCAAAAAAATCGCCATTGGGCTCCCCCAGATATATCCCGGCGAACTGGGGGTAGACCGCCAGTTGATCGTGAAAGTAGCGCTCCAGATCCGTCATGCGATCCTTGGCGCGGCTGACCACGTTGGATGTCAGGAGTCGTTTGGTAAGGCGGGCGGCCGATTCCGCATGGATCAAATGATTTTCCGCCTGTTCCATGGCCAGATCGGCGATGTTGCGCATGATGTCCTGGGCGTGGGTCAACAAGACGCGCTGGGAAGACACATAACTGGTGGTTATGGTGATCATCTGGGTGACCCAGATGATGGCCAGACTTCCGAGTATCAGAACCCACCGTATGGATAATTTCATGGTTGATGATCCTTGGCTGGTGAAAAATACATTCACCCCTCTGACCGGCCGCCGTCGGTTTTTACCGATGGCCGGCGGCCTTAGGGATATCGACCTGTCATCCGGGGGCCGCCTCGGCCGGCATGGGCGTACCCAACCCAATCACAGGTCCGGTTCCAGGTGGTGAACAACCCCTTTCAGACAGTGGCGGATCCGGTCCCCACAGGCCCTGTAAACCTCCAGCGGTCGATTGTAGGGGTCATCGATGGTGTTCGATTGCCGGGGCGTTTCAAAATCGGCGAGCAAGCGGACTTTGTCGCGCTCCTCAGCCGATAACGCCCGGGTGATGATTTCCTGCTGAAACGGTTCCATCACCAAAATCAAATCCGCCGCTGACACCATTTCGCGATCCAGGGAGCGGGCCCGATGCCCGGAAATATCGCCCCCCCTCTCGGCAACGACCTGCGCAGCGAAAGGTGTCGCCGGCTCCTCGTCGAGGCCATGGGTCCCGGCCGATCGGATACGGACATCGCCCCGGCCCCGTTTGAGCAGCATGTGCCGAAGCAGGCCCTCGGCCATTGGGCTGCGGCAGATATTTCCCGTGCACACCATCAGAATGTTCATCATGGTTTCCTCATCAATCGTGCCCAGCGCGGCCCGCATGCACATGAAAGGCCCATCGCGCGGCGGCCCAATCATGCTGCAGCGCTTGTCAATTTTGCATAAATTTTGATAATTACATGATATCAGGTACTGAGCGCAAGAGAGGGTTTAGCGAATCGGCCGGGCATGCCCCTGCATGCTGGCCCCCCAAATCAACCGACCGTCTGGGCATTGCATACCGCGCAAAGGCCCCACCCGGTTTTCTGAAACCCAACCCGGCCTGGAGGTTTTACATTCATGGATTTACTGGCGCCGCCCACCGTAAGGGCCATCGACAAGATCCTGGAAGGCGCTTGGGGTCAAGGCCGTTCCGCCCTCTTCGAACATGAGGTCTACCGCATTCTCGATCTGCTCGGTTTGGAAACCCCCATGGCGGAATTCATCCCTGCGGGGACTGAAATATCGGCCCAAAAGCTCAGCCGCTTCACGAGTGACACCCTGGTCATAAAGATCGTATCGCCGCGCCTGGCCCATAAAATGGCGGTCAACGGCGTGCGCATCGTCCACCGGGATCTTGATTTTTTACGATATAGCTGTGAGCGTCTGCAAAAAGAGGTTGCCGCCCAGGGGCATGACGTCGAAGGCGTTCTCCTGGTGGACCATGTCGTCTACACCAAAGACCTTGGCAACGAGGTCCTGCTGGGGTTCAGGGAAAGCGATGCTTTCGGGCCGGTTATCTCCTTCAGCAAGGGCGGTGCCGATGCCGAGCACTTTGCGGAACATTTTTCACCCCCCAACCTTATCCTGGCACCCATTGACGAGCCCTGGGCACGCGCCCTGCTGCAGTCCACCAAGATTTACAAAAAATACCTCAAAGAAGCCCGCCGACGGCATGTCGATCTTCTTGTTCAAACCGGTGTCCAATTTAGCCGTCTGGCGATGTGCTTTTCCAGTTTTTTCCCGCAATCGTCAGGCTTCATTCTGAAAGAATTCGAGATCAATCCGTTCGTCTTCGATCCTCACGGCCGTTTTGTGGCCCTGGACGGTTTTGCCACCATCGCCAGGCGTCCCGATCAGCGACCACAGACACCTCCGCAGGACCTGGATCGCCTGACACCGTTCTTCGAGCCCCAGGGCCTCGCCGTGATCGGGATCAGCCGCACGGACCGCACCAAACCGGGTAACATTATCTTCGAGAACCTGGTGCGCCTCGGCCGCCAGGATGTATTCGGGGTCAGCATCAAAGGCGGGGCCATCGAACTCGCCGGACAAACCCGTCCGCTGTATGCCTCGGTGGCCGATATCGACGCGCCGGTCGACCTGGCCGTGGTGGCCGTCCCGGCCGATCAAAGCATTGCCGTGGTCGAGGATTGCGCCCGCAAAAGCGTCCGCGCCCTTATCTTGATTCCCGGCGGATTCAGCGAGACAAGCAAAGACCAGACCCTGGAGCAGGAAATTCTGCAGATGACCCGTCGTCATGGCATCCGGGTTATCGGTCCCAACTGCCTGGGCATTATCTACAGCGGCAATGACCGAACGGACGGCATCAACACGTTTTTCGTACCGGAGGAAAAATTCCGTATCAACCTGGAAAAAGACAACAACGTCGCCATTCTCAGCCAAAGCGGCGCTTTGGGCATCACGGAGATATACAACCTGCGCAACGCCATATCCCCGAAGGTCATCGTCAGCTACGGCAACCAGTTGGATGTGGATCCGGCCGATCTGGTGGCCTATTTTGACCGGGATCCGGAAGTGGACGTCATTGGATGTTATATCGAGGGCTTCAAAGCTGCAGGAGGTCGAAAATTCTTCAACACGGCCTGCCAGACGAATACGCCGATTGTGGTTTACAAAGCCGGCCGCACCGAGGCCGGCAAGCAGGCCACGGAATCCCACACCGCGAGCATTGCCGGGGAATATGAAGTGGCCAAGGCGGCCATGAAGCAGGCCGGCCTGATCGTCGCCGAAACCATGATCGATCATGGCGATTTCATCAAGACCTTTGCCTTGTTGAGCGATTTTAAGGTGCGCGGCAACCGTGTGGCCCTGATCGCCAATGCGGGCTATGAGAAAACCGACGCGGCCGATAATTTAGGCCGCCTGCAGATCGCCAGCTTCGATCCAGCCACCCGCGACAGATTGGCAAAACTGCTTCCACCCTACGTGAACGTGGACCCGCTGCTGGACCTCACCCCCATGGCCGGGGATGCCATGTATGCCGATTGCATCCGTACGATGCTGCAATCCGAGGCCATCGACGCCCTGATGATATCCATTGTGCCCCACAGCATTCTGCTGCATACCACCGATGACGAAATCGCGCAGACCGAAGATCATCTGGCCAATCGTATCGTGCAACTGGTCCAGGCCTTCAAAAAACCCACCGTGGTTTCCGTCAATGTGGCCTTCGGCGCCGGCGCCGTCTACAACCGCTTCGGCCAGATTCTGGACAGTGGTGGTGTGCCGACTTTCCTGACCGCCAACCGGGCCATGATTTGTTTGAATGCCTTTGTGCGCTACCGTCTCACGCGCCACCGCCAATACCGTGACGAATGGCTCACCTGAGCGCGGGTATCATCGATCAGCTGGGCCGGGGTCCTGCCCTTCAGGATGGCGCGTCGCGATAGTTCCGGGCCAGATCGACATAGATATCAGCATCATGACGAATCGTTGAGCGGATGGCCTCCGGCAGCTGCTTGCGGATGCGGGCCGGCTGGCCGGCCGCCATTTCCAACGGCCCAATCACCTGGTTTTCCAAAACCACGGCCCCGGCCGCAACGATGGCGCCAGACTTGATGTGCGCACCGTTCAACACCACGGCATTGATGCCGATCAGGCTCTGATCGTCGATGGTACAGCCGTGGATGACGGCATTGTGACCCACCACAACCGCCTCACCGATCACCGCCGGCTGCCCCGCGTCGACATGGATCGTGCAGTTGTCCTGGATATTGGTGTCGCGGCCGATTCGAATCGGGGCCAGATCGCCCCGAATGACGGCGCCATACCAGACACTGGCCCCTGCGGCGATCGTCACATCACCAACCACGATTGCCGTAGGCGCAATGAAAACGTTTTTGCCGATCTGGGGGCGCTTGCCCCGATAGTTCACGATCATGCTCATCCACCTTTCCAATGGCCATCATTTCTGAAATTCAAAATGCTTCCACCCTGCCATCCATCCAGACGGCCAGGGTTTTCGGCAACACCCCTCCATCAACCATAGCATTGATGCGCGGG
>JASFFM010000384.1:0-4462 GCA_050124295.1 Desulfobacterales bacterium
ACCGCGTGGGGCGTATCGTCCCTGCCGGTCCCTTGAATGCCGCTCCCACTGGGTTGCGTCCCTCGTTTTGGCCCGGCAGAGGGCTTTGTCCGCGGCCGCCGGATTCCTGGGGGCCGCCAATAGATGCCCGCTGCCTCTTCGACGACCAAGGTCATGGCCCACATGCTGCGGCGCGACCCCTATAAATGCCCTAAGACCCACCAAATCGTTCAGCGACATGAGCCATGGCAGGGCGGGCGTATCCCGGTCGATGTTTCGCATCCGGGGCCAAGCGCCCATGATGTCGGCATCAGAGACCCCGATCATCATCGCGAGGGGCAAGATGATCATCACGATGCCACAGCTGTGCAGGCGAATCCCGCCAAATCCCCCGGCAGCCAACGGCAAAACGGGAGACAGGGTGACGACCTTGTGCCATGCTTGGGGCAAAACACCCTTCCAGAATAGGTCCCAAAGAAACGCTTGGCATTGGATCAGCAAAAGCGGCGGCGCTCCATCAGCGGCGAGAGAACGAAACCTAAAAACCCCGTAAAATCTAGCTGCAATCCAACCGCTTGACCTGGCCCCTGGCTCCCGCCCCAGGGGCGGTCGGACAGGGGCACCGTAAACTGGGCGGTGCTTACACGGTTATCTACTGGTTGACGGTAGCTTTTTTTTACCCTAACGTTCTGCGTGTATAATCGAATATGCGCAAAGGATCAAACCCATGGCCCCAATCGAAGACCAACACTACGATCTGTGCGTTATCGGCTGCGGCCCCGGTGGCTTTGCCGCCGCCATGCGGGCCCTTGACCTCGGCAAGCATGTCTGCATCGTGGAGGGGAGCGAAATCGGCGGGGCCGGTGTCATGTGGGGCGCCCTGGCCTCTAAATCCATGTGGGAGTTGGCCAAGGATTTCGCCATCGCCTCCCAAACCAACCGCGGCTACCGCGCCTCCGGCTTACGCATGGATTACCAGGCCATGCGGGACGCTGTCTTGCAAGCCGTGCGGGAAAAACAGTACCAGATGCTTTCCCAGATCGAAACCTTCTCACCCCAGCGCTGGCCCGGACCCGGGTCGCTGACGCTTAAAAAAGGCTGGGCCTCCTTTGTGACCGACCGCACCGTTGCGGTTGAATCCTCCGAAGGTGCGCCGCAGGAAATCCGTGCCGACTATTTTATCATTGCCACGGGATCCCGGCCGCGGGCGTTTCCCGGCATCGTCACCGATGGCGTTCGCGTGGTCGACTCCGACACGATTCTCAATTTAAAAAAGTTCCCCAAGCGAATGATCATCATCGGCGCTGGGGTGATCGGCTGCGAATACGCGACCATTTTCTCCAATTTTGGTCAAACCAAGGTTTACCTGGTGGATTACGCCGAGCGCATCGTTCCATACGAAGACGACGACGTCGGTGATTTTATCAACACCAATCTCACGAAAAATGGCGTGCGCATCCTGCACTCGGCCATTTTAAGGGATATTCGCCATTTTCCCGATTACCTGCAGGTCATCCTCGATTTCGACGACGGTCATTCGAAGGTTCTGGAAGTTGACGCGGCCCTCATTTCGATCGGACGGCAGGCCAACTTCGATTGCCTGAAACTGGAAAATGCCGGGATAGCCACGGATACCGGCAGCTATTTGAAAACCACGGACAGCTGCCAGGTCAAAGGGCATATCTACGCCGCGGGCGACGTCACCCATCGCCCGGCCCTGGTGAATCTGGCCGAAATGGAAGGCCGTTTCGCCGTCAAACACATGTATGCCTCCAGCCGCTGGCCCCTGAACTACCGCAATATGTCCACGGTCATGTTCTTCAAACCGGCCGTCGCCGCCGTGGGCCTCAACGAAAAAGCCTGCCAGAAGAAAAAAATCCCCTACCGCGTGGCCTATTACGCCAACAGCCTGCTGCCGCGTGCCATTGCCATGCGCTCCACGGATGGATTTCTTAAAATCATCGTCAGCGACGATACCGAACAGAAGGTATTGGGCATGCGCGCGGCCGGCCCCCAAGCCTCAAATACGATCATGTCGATCGCCTTTTTGATGGATCAGGACAAGGGCATCCAGGAGGCCCTGAAATCGGTCCATCCCCACCCCACCATGTCCGAGGGTATTCAGGACTGCCTGAGGGTGCTTCTGGACAAATCCGTCTTCAAGGCGCACGCTTTTCCCAACCACATCAAAATCAAAAGGTGGCATCCGGAAACGGGATATCGCACCTGAAACCCGATTCTCTTAAGCGACAGGGACCGTTCAGGGATCGTCATGGTCCCTGTGTTCGTTGGCTATCGGCCGGCGCCCGGCCGTTTTGGGAATGGGATCACCCGCGGCGCCTGGGGTCGGGCCGGTGGCGGTTTGATCCCGGCCTTCGATCAGGGAATGACCAGCTCGGAGAGGCGCCGCGCGATGGTGCGGTTCTGGCGCTTGAGACGATTTTGCCATGCCGGTTCATCGCGCAGATAGAGGGCCGCCTGGTCGTGAAAGGCCCGCGCCTGGGTGACACTGTCTTTTCGCAGCCATGCTTCCGCCAGATAGAAATAGGCGGCGCCATGGTGGGGCGATTGGGACAAGGCTTGCTCAAACAGGCGAATCGCGGCGTCCACCTGACCGGTTTCCATGAGACGGCGCCCCCGGGTGGTCAAAGCCGTTGCCACCTGATTGCGCCGGTGAAGCTCATTTTCAACCGTTTCAGGGGAAGGGGCGGGGGCGGGGGCGGGGCTCTCCGGCCGTTCCGCCGGCGGCGGGGTCACATCGGGGGGCGGTGGGATCAGGGCCGGTCGGCAAGCGGCAAGATAAACGACCGCCAAAACGATGCCGCACCATTTCAGTCGATCAATCATTGAGGGTCCTTTTCAATCGTTGCATCAGGCGCTCCAGGCCGGAATCCGTATCATGGCGCAGTACGGCATTTTCGGGCACATTCCCGGACAGAAACCACTCCGGCATGGTTTCAGAGCACGCCCCGTCCAACGCCGGAAAGCCATCCCGGGAGCATATTTCGCGCTCCTCGACGCCGGGCGGCACCGCGAAATCGCCGCCAGTAATCTGGTGGGGAATGGCACGGGCCAGCTCCGCCCAGATGGGCAGCGCCGCACCGGCACCGGAGGCGTGAATGGAGTCCCCGCTGTCATAACCGACCCAAACCAGGATAAGAATGTCCGGCGTATACCCCACGAACCATGCATCCCGCGAGTTATTGGTGGTGCCCGTTTTCCCGGCCACCGGAAAATGGATTCCCCAGTCCGCAAGTCCCCGCGCCGTGCCCCACAGCACCGCACTGCGCAACAAGGATGTCATCAGAAAAGCGCGATCCGGTGAAATAATGCGGCGCACCCGCATGTGGCGTCTCTCCAGAAGCCGGCCTTGGTCATCATAGACATCCCGCAATCCGATGGGGTTGGAAAGCAGCCCGGCGGCCGGGAAAACACAATAGGCCCGGGCCAGCTCGAGGGGCGCGACGTCCACCGCGCCCAAAGCGAGAGAGGGATAAGGCGTCAGCGCCGTTGAAAATTCGAATTGCCGCGCCAACTGGGCAACCGCATCGATACCCACCTTCATGGCCAGATCCACAGTGGCCCGGTTGACCGACCGGGCCAAGGCCTCCCGCAGGCTGACCAGCGGGGTCTCCTGGGCACTGAAGTTGCGCGGCCGCCAGGGCTTGCCGTCCACCTTGTAGGTGCGCGCCTGGTTGGAAAGAAGCGAAATAGGGGTGTAGTCATCCAGGGCTGCCAGATAGGTAAAGACCTTGAACGTACTGCCGGCCTGCCGCCGGGCCTGCACGACGCGATTGAACTGACTGTGGCCGTAGTTGCGACCCCCAACCATGGCTAAAATCGCCCCGGTTTGCGGTTTCATGACGACCACCGCGCCTTGCAGCGGTTCGGAGGCCCTTGATTCATCCGCCCTTTCGGGTTGGGTCGCTTCGATTCGCGCCAGGCCCTTTTCCAAAGCGATCTCGGCCGCTTCTTGGACCTGGGTGTCAAGCGTCGTATACAGCGTAAGCCCCAGGGAGGTCAGATCTTGGGGTGCGTATAGTGCGGAGAGCTGTTGGGAGAGATAATCGATAAAATAGGATGCGGCGCGTTGATGGGATTTGAATCCCGCCGGTTGGAGGTTGGCCGTGCGCGCATCTTCATAGGCTTCCAGGGTGATCCAACCATGACGGTGCATGGCGTCCAGAATGGCATTGCGTCGTTGGCGGCAGCGCGCCAGATCCTTGTAGGGCGAGTAGGTATTGGGGCTTTTGATCAGGCCCGCCAGGGTGGCGGCCTCGGCGGGAGTGAGGGTCCGGGCCGGTTTGTCAAAATAAAAACGGCTGGCTTCACCGATGCCGTTGATCGACACCGATCCGTTTTGGCCGAGATAGATTTCATTGAGATAGATCTCAAGAATGGTCGCCTTGTCATAGCGCCACTCGATGACCAGCGCCAGAAGCATTTCCTTCCACTTCCGCATCAAGGTTCGTTCCGCGGTGAG
>JASFFM010000385.1:0-4455 GCA_050124295.1 Desulfobacterales bacterium
CTACGGCTATCCCGGGCCACGCTTGCCTGAAAACGAAACCGCCCTGCTGGCTCCGGACGCGGGGGTCAAAATCGTTTCCATCGACGGCCAAGTCGTCAATATCCGTCACGAATCCGAATCCGGCCTGATGAAAACCACCCGCGCCATTCTGCGACCAGGCCTCTACAGGCTCGTGCTGATCCCCCAAAACATTCAAAACGTGAAGACGTTTACGGAAATTCAAGCGGAACTGGCCGCCAACCGGCACTACCGGGTGCGCGTCAGACGGCTCACCGGGAACCGTGCCCAAGCAGGGCGATATGAATTCTGGGTGGAAAATAAGATCAGCGGAATGGTGGTCTCCACCATCGGGACCAGTTCGGATCCCTTTCGCGAGTAGCCCCTGCGCACGTCATGCCCACGGGCCTTTGATGGGGGCTTGTGTCCGGCACAGCCGGGCGATCCGGCGGCGATCCCCAGAGTCTCTATCGCTAGGGTGTGCGCGGATGGTCACGCAGGGTCCCGGCAATTTCACGGCAGAGTCCGCCAAGGGCCCGGCTCTGGGCAGCAACCAGCGCGTCAAAACTGTCATCCGACACGCTTTCCTGGATAATCGTCCGGCGCACGATACCGGATGTCTCCCCCTCCGGCCCGATAATCATCCAGGTCACATTCAGGGAGGCGTATTCGCCGAGACGACCGTCGAACTGACGGAAGTCCAGTGCAATGCGGACATCGGGACGGAAATGGCGCTCCCAGGGTCGACCCATCACCTGAGCGGTTTTCATCAACTGGGCCAAATTCTCTTCCATCACCCGGAGGACATTCTTCTCCAGGGAGCCCCCCCAGCGGTGGAATTCATTGACTTCCAATCGGTTGCGGCCGGATCGCGTCACGATGGATGTGCGATCGAGTTCATCCGGGAACTTGATCGGCCCGATCCCGATGGCCAGCGGCTCCGATGAGTCTGCCTGTGGCAGCGCGGCAGCGCTCTCGATAGGGCTCAAGCTGTAGTAAACCGCTCGGGGGGTCGTTCCCAAACACCCTGTCCAGAGCCCCATGACCAACAGGCCCAGCAAAAAATACGGCAAACTGCGTCGGTTCATCATCGCCCCTTATTTCCTTTCCCCTGAATGAGTGCCTCGGGATGGCGCTCAAGCAGATCCGCAAGTTCGCTGATCGCGCGGGCGGCGTCAGAAAGTTCCTGCAGGGTCTTGCGTAAATCCCCCTGCAAGGGGGCATCCGCACTGACCCAACCGTCCAGCTCCTGGATTACGGCATGCATCTCCACCAGGTTGGCGTTGATCCGGGGAACGGTTTCCGCATTCAACGTCTGCGTGGTGGTTTCCAGATTGTCAAAGATGCGGCGCAGCTTTTGAACAATTTTTGGCAAATCGGGATCGTTGACCAAACGGTTCAGGCCTGCCACGGAGCCTTGCAAATTCCGGCCGATGTCTTCGAGGGGCAACGTGTCCAGCTTTTTCACGAACCGCGTCACCCCCTCCATGATCTCCTGGGAGGAGGAGGGCATGCTGGGAATAACTCTCAAGCCCTTGTGGGTTGTCATTTGGGCCGGGGGCGCATTCTCGAAAAATTTAAGATCGACAAACAATTGACCGGTCAGCAGACTGCCGGTTTTGAGCTGGGCCCGTAAACCCTTCGCAATTAAGCGCGTATAACGGTTTTGCTCTTCCTCCTCCGTGCCAACAGTCATTGACCACCGCTCGGGCTTCATTTCCACCCGCACCGGAATGGCAAAGTCAAGCGTGTCGAAATCCGCCTCCAGGCCGATATCGACCACCCGGCCGACCTGCAGGCCCTGGAATTCGACCGGCGCCCCCAAACTCAGCCCGCGTACCGAGTCCTTGAATTTGATATAAAAAACCTCGCTCACCCGGAAGCGATCGTCGCGGGCTTCATCGCGTGTCTCATAAAGTTTAAATTGGGTGCCTTCCTCGGCCTCGGGCTGCGGGGGCTCGTTGGGAAAGGTGCCGAAGGCAACACCGCCGATCAACAGGGAGGTGACGGATTCGGTGTCGATCCGCAATCCGCCGGCCGTCAGGCTGACATCCAGGCCGCTGGCAATCCAGAAGCGGGTGTTTTGACGTACGAACTGATGGTAGGGTTCCTGGATGAAGATCTCGACACTGACGCTTTCGCCACCCGCCTCCAGTGCAAAGTCGGTGACTTCACCGACCTTGATCTGCCGGAAAAAAACCGGTGAAGTCGGATTGAGGGATCCCAGACGCAGTGCCTCAAGTTTGAATTTTCTTCCGGGCACCTCACCGGTCACGATGGGTGGTTTTTCAAGCCCCTTGAAATGCCGTAGCGATTTGCCCTCGCTCGCGGGTATCATGCCAATATAGGCGCCCGAAAAAAGGGTCCCCAGCCCGGTCACCTGACCGGCGCCAATCCGCGCGCGCACCACCCAAAACTGGGTTTTTTCCGTCAGGAACGCGGCCGCCCCCTTGTCCATCTGCACGGTCAGTATGACCCCTGAGAGATCATCGGCGATCGTGATGGCTTCAACTTTGCCGATATCCACATCCTTGTATTTGATCTTGGTCTTACCGGCTTCCAGGCCTTCGGCGTTATGGAAGGAAATCGTAATCGTGGGCCCCTTCTCGGTCACGGCCTTGAAAACCAGCCAGGCCCCGATCAGCAAGGCCACCAGGGGGACGACCCACACGATGGAAAAAGACCGGCGCTGCTTGATCTCCGGCGCGGCTGCCTCGGGCATGTGCGGGGATCCGTCAGTTTGCTCTGTCATTGGGCTTCTCCATGCCATCCCAGATGAGTCGGGGATCAAAAGATTCCGCCGCGAACATGGTCACCACCACCACGGCGGCAAAGTATAATGCGCCTGGCCCGGCGGCGATATTGGCCAGGGCACCCAGGTGAACGAGAGCTACCAGAATGGTGACCACGTAAATATCCAGCATGGACCAGCGGCCGATGGCTTCCGTCAGGCGATACAGGCGGGTGCGATCCACCGGGCGCCACTGCCAACGGCGCTGCACCGATACCAGTAGCATGCTCAAAATCAGCAGTTTCATGAGCGGTACGAAAACACTGGCCACAAAAATGACCAGGGCCACGGGCCAGCTGCCCGAATGGATAAAATAGATCACCCCGCTCATAATGGTATCCGACTGCACCGATCCCAGGGAAGTGGTGTGCGTGATGGGCAGCACGTTGGCCGGGATGTAAAACACCATGGCCGCCAGTACCAGGGCCCAGGTACGGGCAATACTGTTGGGCTTGCGGCTGTGAAGGGCTTCACCGCACCGCGGGCAGGTCGTCAGTCGATCTGACAGACGGTTTAACAGATGACAACGATGGCAGGCCACCAGCCCCCGCTGGCGGGCCGTCATGGTGTGGTCGGTCAATGAGGGGGTTCGATCTGTTCCCATATCAGATGATCATCCAGCGTGACCGTCATGGCGGCCAGCACGAAAATAAGGGACATAAAGGCAAACAAAGCCACACCGGGTATGATGGTGGCCATCTTCACCAGTTTGACGGCCGACACCAGGATTCCCAGCATGAAGACTTCCATCATGCCCCAGGGTTTAAGCGTTATGATCAGGCGAAAGGCATGGGCCAGATACCGGGGAACCTTGTTCGATTTCAGCGGCACCAGGATATACAGCATACTCAGCAAATGGACGGCCGGCACGATGACAACCGTCAGCAACACCAAAGAGGCGATAATGTTCATGTCTTGTCGGAAGAGTTCGACGATGCCGGTGGCCAGGGTGGTTTCCCGCACCTGGGAACCGATTTTAAACCCCAGGAAGGGGTGCGTGTTGGCGATCAGATAGAGGATGACACCGGTCAGGGCCAACGCGAGGGTACGGTTGATGCTGTCGCGTTTGGGCCGGTAAAGGGAAGACCCACAGCGGGAACAGCGGGCAGCCCCGCCGGGCGGGACCTCTCCCAAACGGTGTAGCAGATCACATTCGTGGCAGGCAATCAGGTGTGTTGGTTTCATCACCATCCTTATCGGCGCGAAGTTTCGGCCATCATACCCGATAACCCCTCGAAAAACAAGGATCTTCAGTCAATCAATTGTGGCGTGGCGAAAGCGGGCACACGGATTAATCCACCCAATGGAGCACATTGCGGATGACGGACCAGCGCGGTTTGCGTTCTTCGGCATCCAAACCGAGAATCCAATGGTCGTAAAGCCGCCGGTATTCTTGTCTGGATCGCTTCAGAGCAATCCAGCGGCTGAGAAACTGCGCCAGTTCGCCGTCCTGGTTTACGACCGGATAGGCCAAAGGCACCCCGGGGGGATCGGGTTTGGGAACCACCACATCGAAATCCGGGTAGATCAGGGTCCAGGCCGATCCGGCTTCGGCACTCATGATGATGCCGTCAAGATCAGCAATGAGATTGCTGAAATAGTCTCGCGGTGAGTCGATGATGACGATCTTCGACCGGGGCAGCGCCCCCGCCACTTTGTATTGAAGA
>JASFFM010000386.1:0-4454 GCA_050124295.1 Desulfobacterales bacterium
CATGAAATTACCCGCATGGGGGATACCGTGCCGCGAGAGCATTTCCGCCCCGGAGCAGCACATGCCCAGCAGGTTGATGCCCTTGGCGCCGGCAGCTTTCGCCTTTTCCACCAGCGCAGCGTCGGTAACCGAAACCAGCATGGACTCGAACAGGTTGGGCTCATGCCCATGGACGATGATGTTGACCTGGTCTTCCTTCAAGCAACCCATGTCGACATCGACAGCCACCGGGGTCGGTGTCCCAAAGAGAATATCAGCAATCTCGGTGGCCACCATGGAACCGCCCCAGCCATCCGCCAGGGCCGTGCGGCTGCATTGTTTGGTGATATTCTCGTAATGCTGGTCCACCCCCATATGCGAACGGTGCATGAGTTCCATGATTTCACGCATGGCGCCGCGGGGCACGATCCCCTGTTTGCGCCAGGTTTCCAACGTTTTGGCCGGAACGCGCTTGGCAAAGGGAATTTCTCCTTCCACCTGGGTATAAGTGCGCTCCAGTTCCTCGTAGAGATCGGTGGCGATATCTTTAACACTGCGGCCTTCGGTCTCGATGCCGATTTCCTGGGCCACGCTCTCCAGCTTGTGAACATCTTTGATCTCATAATCGAGGATCTTGCCGTTGACCACCTCCCGGAAGAGGTCCAGCATGCTCATGCCGTGGTCGGTATGGGCCGCACCGCCGGCCGCCACCATGCGGGCAAAGTTTCGGGACATGATCGTGTCGATGGTCGCACCGCAGACCCCCACCTTGTCGTAGGGCGCCTTGGCATTCAACCGGCAGGGGCCCATGGAGCAATGCTTGCAGCAGGCCGAGTCCGCCCCGATCGGGCAGGCCTTCATGCTCGCGGCGCGGTCAAATGCGGTTTCAATTCCGTCACGCTTGGCCTTTTCGAGCATCTGGGCGGTGGATTCGCAAATTGTCACGTCTTTGGTGACAAGCACCTTCTTGGCGGCGACTTTCTTCTTTTCCATTTTGGCTCCTTTCCAAAATACGGGTGGCAATTGCCGGTTTATTGAAACTGTCGTTCATATCAATGGCAAAAATAACCTGGATCTAACCTTGAACCAAAACCGCGGGGACCGGAATGACCAACAACGATGGCAATTCATGGCGCATACATTCGGAGACACGATTCGGAAAACGTTGCGCAGGCAGCAGCAGAAGATCAGGGCCAGGGACACAGTCCAATCTATGTAGCAAATTTCAGACCAATTGCAAATCAGCCGCCCATGCCCGCATCGGAAATTGGCGATTTCTTCCGCACCATGGGGACGGCATTTTAACCTCCTAATTTATATGAAAAAATTAAATTCGGGCCATATCCCGATACGAGAATGGTCCCATGCGGAACCGCCCGCCGTCCGTTGACCTCCCCATTCCGGACTCATTCTGAGACATCCACCTGATACACCCCGATAGGGCATCATCGCTCATCGGACTCCTAATGATGAGTTATTGCTGTAGGTTAGCGAATGCACCGGCCGGATGCCAACTGGCATGTCACGGCATGACGAAATCCAATGCCGTGGTGGACAACCGTATCGATACCCCACAGCGCATGTCCGCAAGGGCTTGTTGGACGATAAGGGCGATCAATCGGCCCCTACTTGCCCAATAACCCTTAATGATAATAATTCTCATGTAGATAAACCTGAATCAATCTTCCTGTCAAGCAGCAAAATGAATCAGATTGTCATATTAATACACATATGTCTCATATTAATTTGATACAGTTGGCCCTTAACGCATGGAAATTCAACCAAGGAAGCCTGTCATGACCAACCGCCTGATCAATGCAAAAAGCCCTTATCTTCTTCAACACGCTAACAATCCGGTCGACTGGTATCCCTGGTGTCCGGAGGCTCTGGCCAGGGCCCGCACCGAAAATAAACCCATCCTGCTGTCGATCGGGTATTCGACCTGTCATTGGTGCCACGTCATGGCGCATGAATCGTTTAGCGACCCTGCTGTTGCCGCCCTCATGAACCAAAACTTCGTTTGTATCAAGGTGGATCGGGAGGAACGACCCGAGCTGGATAAGATCTACATTACCGCCGTCTCGGCCATGACCGGGGCGGCCGGATGGCCCCTGAATGTTTTTCTATCGCCGGAGGGTCATCCGTTCTATGGCGGCACCTATTTCCCTCCCAAAGCGCATCCCGGTGCGCCGGCCTGGCCGGATGTCCTGAAGACGGTCGCCGACCGTTGGTCCCATCCGGAACAGCGAACCCAGCTGCTGACATCCGGCCAGAAGGTGACCGCCACCCTCGAGGCGCACCTGGCCTGGAAGGCCGGCCAGGCAGTATCCGGCCAGGCCTGCTGTAAACGCGCCCTCCAGCGGCTGCGCGCGGCCTACGATACGGAAAACGGAGGTTTCAGCCGCGCACCCAAATTTCCCTCCCCCGCCCTGCTGGAATTTTTACTGGCCGCAGGCCGCCTAAAAAGCGCGTCGGCCCCGGAATCCGCTTCGCCGACGATTTTGCAGATGACCACCCACACCCTGGATGCGATGGCCCGGGGCGGTATTTTTGACCAGCTGGGCGGCGGCTTTCACCGCTACGCTACCGATGTTCGCTGGCAGGTGCCGCACTTCGAAAAAATGCTCTACGACAACGGCCAATTGCTAAGTGTCTATGTGCAGGCTTGCCGCATCACCGGAAAGGACCGCTATGCTGACATCGCCCGCCGCATTGCCGATTATGTTTTGGGCACGATGCAACATCCGCAAGGGGGTTTTTTTGCGGCCGAAGATGCCGACAGCCTGCCGCCCGCCGCCGCACCGGGGGCGGCCAAAAAAGAAGGCGCTTATTTTACCTGGCCCCTGGCAGAGGTTGAGGCCATTCTTGGCGAAGACAGCCCCCTTTTCAGCCATTATTTCGGTCTGCGTCCGGAAGGCAATGCGGTCGACGATCCGCACCAGGCCTTTCGGGGGCTCAATATTCTGCATCAGGCTCATTCGCTGGCAGCAACCGCCGACCATTTCAAACAGTCCCCGGCGGATGTCCAAGCGCGGCTGGATCGGGCCACCGCCAAGCTTCTGGCCGTTCGCGATCGACGCCCTCGCCCCCAGCGCGACGATAAAATTGTGACGGCCTGGAACGGATTGGTCATTTCCGGCCTGGCCCAGGCCTATCAAGTCCTGGGCGATGTGCGTTATCTGGAAGCCGCTCACCGGGGAGCCGACTTCATCCTCGATCATCTCTATGACCCCGCCCGCCCCATGCTCTATCGAAGCTGGTGTGACGGCGAAAGCCAGGTCCCCGGCATGGCCGACGATTACGTGTTTATGGCCCAGGCCTTTCTGGACCTCCATGCCGCTGACTTCGGGCACCACTGGCTGCAAAAAGCCCTGCAGTTTAACGAAGCCGCCGTGGAGCTCTTTTACGATGCCGACCAAGGTGGCTTCTTTCTGACCCGTCACGATCATGACCCTGATTTGATCCTGCGGGTGAAAGAGGACACCGACAGCGTGATCCCCTCGGCCAGTTCGGTGGCCGCCCTCAATCTGCTGCGCCTGACCCGTCTCACGGGCCGGGAAGATTTACAGCGCCTGGCCGATGTGACCATTGCCAGCGTCTTGCAGCGCATGGCGGCCCATCCCGAAGCCGCAGCATACATTTTGATGGCCCATCTCTACCAGCAGACACCCTGGATTCAGATTGCCATTGCGGGCGACGGGAACGATCCCGAAACCCGGGCCATGCTCGCCACTGCCCAATCCGGCAAGACCGATGGCCGGGTTGTGGCCTGGATCGGGGGCGACGATCACCGTCATCAGGCCATGCATGATCTTCCTTTCGTAAAACAGGCCACCCCGCGCGACGGAAAGCCGGCGGCCTACATTTGTATCAACCGAAGCTGCCGTGAGCCTGTGGGGAGCGCATCTGCACTGGCTGCCTTGCTGGAAGAAAACACCCTTTTTCGATCCGCTGAATAGCGCCATGCGCCAAACCAACGGCGACAGTGGGGCGACGCTCGCGAGGTGGTAAAGCCGTCGCCCAGGGACATTTATTTTAGCATTGAAAGAATCCGCCAACTATAATATCGATAGGTGGATCGCCATAGCTGAATGGACCCCGTCCATTGGCGATGATTGTAATCCCTACCAGCGAAAGGATGACCCGCGAATGACCGATAAAAATGTCAAAGTCTATTCCTTGAGCACCTGCAGCCACTGTAAAGCGACCAAAAAGCTTCTGGACGAATGCACGATCCAGTTTGATTTCGTCGATGTCGACCTGCTCGAGGGTGAAGAACGCAAAGCCATGGTGGAAGAAGTCAAAGCGATCAACGAACGGTGCTCGTTTCCGACCATCATCATCGGAGATAAAACCATCGTGGGCTACAAGGAAAAAGAAATCAAGGAGGCCCTGGGGATATAATGGATGCTCAAACGCTCTATGAAGGACTCGCAAAAATCCAGGCCGCCAAGGGTTATTTCTTCAATGCCGAC
>JASFFM010000387.1:0-4404 GCA_050124295.1 Desulfobacterales bacterium
GTCGATCGATCACCGTTTACTCCGCCGCGAAAATGGCTATTATGACCTTTCGAATAAAGGTTCGATGCTTAAAACCTGATAAAACCTCGTGAAGGGAGAGCACATGCGCACCGACGATATTGCCAACGCGTTCCGGGCCATTGTCGAAGAGGCCCAAGGTCTTCAGTCCCGTGATCTGCCGGAAGATGTTCAATCTGCGGTCAAAACCATCATTTCGATCGCCAAACACCAGAATGACATTCGCCAGTCGCGCAAAGGCAGCTGCAAAGCGGAGCCTTGAGTCGGTGACGGCCTAGATTTTGGTCGAAAACGATGACCCTTCAGCGACCTTGGCATCCATCCGTGCGCTCGGGGTCTTCCACGGTGATTCGAGATACCCTTTGTTTCCAGGATAGAAGGGAGAAGCGATGCGCGCCGCCCTATTCGAGGCCTTCGAAGGCCCGATTGCCGTAGAGGATCTGCCGGATCCCACGCCTGCGCCCGACGGCGTTGTGATCCAGGTGCAGGCCTGCGGTATCTGCCGCAGCGATTGGCATGGCTGGATGGGTCACGACCCCATGATTCGATTGCCCCATGTGCCCGGCCATGAGTTGGCGGGGGTCATCGAGGCCGTCGGCCGCGACGTTGCCTACTGGTATCCCGGGGATCGCGTCACCCTGCCCTTTGTCTGTGGTTGCGGCCGCTGCCCCCCGTGCCTGAGCGGCCACCACCAGGTCTGCGATCATCAGTTTCAAGCGGGGTTTACCAACTGGGGGGCATTCGCCGAGCGCGTCGCCGTGCGGTACGCGGATGTCAACCTGGTGCGGATTCCCGAGGCCATCGATTTCGTGACCGCGGCCAGCCTGGGCTGTCGTTTCGCCACCGCCTATCGGGCGGTGATTTTCCAGGGGCGCACGGCCCCCGGGGAGTGGGTCGTGGTTCATGGCTGCGGAGGGGTCGGGTTGTCGGCCATCATGATCGCCGATGCCGTTGGTGCCCGCGTCGTGGGGATCGACATCAAAAAAGAAAAAATCAACCAGGCCCGTTCTTTAGGCGCCCGGGCGGTGATCGACGCGTCGCGGGTCAAGGACGTGGTCCAGGCCATTCAGGACATCACCCAGGGGGGTGCCCACGTGGCCATTGATGCTTTGGGCAGCCCGAGCACCTGTTTCAACGCCATCGCCGGTCTGCGGAAGCGCGGGCGCCACGTTCAGGTCGGGCTGATGCTGGGCGACCAGCGCGCGCCGCGCATCCCCATGGATCAGGTGATCGCCAACGAATTGGAAATCCTTGGCAGTCACGGCATGCAGGCCCATCGCTACCCGGAAATGCTGGCCATGATCGCCGCCGGCAAGCTCCAGCCGGCCAAGCTTATCGCCCAAACCGTCGATCTGGAAGACGGTGTCGTGGAGCTGCAAACCATGAACCGCTTCAGTACGATCGGGGTGACGGTCATCGACCGCTTCTAAGTGTGCACGACCGACATGGTGGAATGTTGTGCCCACGGCCATCGACACCAAGAAAGGCCCCCTGGACATCAAAACGCCCCTGGCGATGTTACCCGGCGGTGTCGGCCAGGACCAGGAAGCCGCGATCCGCTTGGGCCTTATTTGGCTGCCTTACAGGGAAGTGATCGATTCGGTTTTCGGTTTGGTCACCGCGGTGTCCCCGTCCGTGGGCAAACCGTTGGCGATCTTCACCCTGATCCTGCTGCGGTTGTCATTCAGGGATTTCGCCTCCCTGCCCGAGCCCCTGCGCGGGCCGGAAAGCCCTGACCGCGTGCACCACATTCTGTTTAATGCCGGGGGGCGCCCTGCTTAATGTTGGCCTTCCGGTCCTTTACTGTGGCACCCTGCAGCATGCCCCGATCACGGATCATGCGCGGGAGACCTTCAACTTCTCCTCCATCTAATAACCTTGGCCGGCTTTTCCAGATGGACCTTGTCGTGCTTGGCATCCCCCCCACCCTGGCGGCCCTGTATGCCCAAGAGCCGCCCCGTTTTTTGGCCGCCCTCTGAACTCTTCGGGTCTTCGGCAACATCCTGATGGTCCTGGTGTCCATGCGGTTCTCCCAGGCTTGCAGGGTGGTTTTGCGCCATGCGGGATTCGCCCTGGCCAGCGTCCTCCGGCGCTGGGCCTTGAAGGCGCCCTGGGTCTTGGTGCCGCGCTTTACATCCGGGGGTTGAACCGGGTATACAACATGTTCGCAGTAGCGATGGCCCTTAAGACCGCTGCCCGGGATGACGTTCATGATCTCCGGCGCGCCGCAAGCCCCTGAAAACCATGATGCGGTCTTGCCCCTATCCATTTGGGACCCTCAAGCGTCCCGCCGTCCCTGGAGCGAGCATGCCCCTGGAGCACTTCAAACCAGCCGTCCCCAAACACTGGCTGATTGCCATCGCCGGCCTGGTCTGGTCCGCGGCCGGGGCCATCCTCTGCCATGGGGCCTGGACGTGGCTGCGCCCGCTGCCGTCAGGGCGCGCGCTTGCCCTGAGTGCGGCCGGCCTTGGACTGGCGGTTGTTTTCCACCGGGTCATGCTGGCCCCCATCGCCGATCGGAATATGGGCCGCATCTGTAGCTATGCCGAACGCGGGTGCGTGTTCGCCTTCCAGGCCTGGCGCAGCTACCTGGTGATTCTCACCATGATGGCCATGGGGTTCTTGCTGCGTCACACCCCTATTTCACGGCAAATTCTGGCCCTCCTCTACAGTGCCATGGGCGGCGCCCTGATTCTGGCAAGCCTGTCCTACTTCCGGCTGTTCTGGCGCGTCCGACTGGAGGATGCCGCCTGCCTCCCGGGCAACGATGATCCGTCCCTATGATCCTGCGTTCTTGGAGGGCTATCCCGTCACCGCACGCGGGGGCCATCATCGTCCATGGATGCCATGGGGAGCGGCAATTCCCTGCTGTGAGCAAGCGGGGCCAGGAAACCGTAACGAAGTACGGAGGGGGGCTTGACGAAGCCGTTCGGACGAACCGTCTTGGTGTCGATGGTCACGGTGGCCGGCCATCGAGGATCATGGCGCGAACTCAATAAGCGTAAAAAAGCTGCTGCAAATCTTCCAGGGAGCGATCCTTCAACAGGGCAAGCTTCAGCAGGATGCGGGCCTTGGCGGGGTTAAGTTCGTCGGAAACGACAAACTTTAATCGATCGTCATCGATTTCCACATTACGGATGACCGTCCCCGTGGGCACCCGCGAGCTGCGTACAATAACGGTTCCCTTTCCGGCGGCCCGGGAAGCACTGGCGATGGTGTCCGTATTCATGTTGCCGTTGCCGTCCCCGGCAATAACGATACCCCGGGCCCCGCGGGCCACCGAACAGTCCACCATGTCGGCCGGCATATCGGCACAGGCGTAAAGAATATCCACCCGCGGCAGGGCGGTGACGCCTGCCAGGGCAAACTCGCTGGTGTCGGTGTGCCGGCGAAATGGCCTTCGGAAATACTGTGTTTTGCCGTAGATGACCGTCCCCATGAGGCCGTTGATGGGTGACAGGAACGTCTCCACGGAAGTGGTATTGGTTTTGGTGAGGGAGTGGGCCCCGTGAATCCGGTCGTTCATAACCACCAGGATGCCGCGTCCGGCCGCCTCGGGATCCGCGGCCACAGCAACGGCATTGTACAAGTTCAAGGGGCCGTCGGCGCTTACCGCCGTCGCCGGTCGCATGGCGCCCGTCATCACCACGGGTTTGGGGCTCTTGATGGTCAGATTTAGAAAAAAGGCGGTTTCCTCCATGGTATCGGTGCCATGGGTGACCACGACGCCGTTCAGCGCTTGATTCTTCAGGAGATCGTTGATCCGGTTGGCCAACTTGATCATGATCGCGAAAGTCATATCCTGGGAGCCGACATTGGCGATCTGCTCTACCCTGATATCGGCCAGATCCCTAATCCCGGGCACCCCGTCGACCATCGCCTCGATGGTGACCTGACCAGAGGTATACCCGGCTTGGGTTCCGGATGGGGCCTTACCGGCAATCGTGCCGCCCGTGGCCAGGATAACCACGCGCGGCGGCCTCTTTTTTGGTTCTCCCCGGGGGGCGGTGTTGAGCGCCATGGGCCTTCTCCTCGATGCCTTACGTTGTTAACCCCGGGAACATCCGCCGGATATGGGGGGCGCTTCATCGTCGGCGGGCCGCTTTCCCGAAGGCCGCCACAAATAAACCCCGCCGAAGGTATCCGGGCAAGCGCCGCAGCCTTGTGGCCGGCCCCCGAACGATTGGCCAGCGCTTGCCGCCTTGGCCTGAATCGAGAGCATGGGGCGTTTGTCGGTCACCGAATGGGCTTAAGTGATAATACACGCTATCCAACAGGCCCACAAGCAGCCGCTTTATCCCGCGCGACCTGACGGTGGGAATTGGGGGACAGTGACCAGTGATGATCGTTTAACCCCAGACTGCACACTAGCCAGATCGTTAGCCG
>JASFFM010000388.1:0-4396 GCA_050124295.1 Desulfobacterales bacterium
ATTTAGCCCGGGGCGGATGTCGCTTCGAAATGTCGATGGTTTTTGCTTGGGGTCACCTAAAGACGGCTGCTCCCCACATAGAGAACGTAGGGGGGGCGTATTGACCGCGGCGGTGGGCGTCGATCCCGATCGGTTCTAGCCCGGTTCGATCGCGATGGGGTCGGGCAGGGGCCGGCGGGTCATACCGCGAGACGGCGAGTACGGTAGCCCTTTGCACGGGTTGGTGGTCCCCCCCGCAAGCCCGGTGCTACAGGGCCTTTTTTTCCCGCATGCGCATATCCTTTGGCACGACCTCAAAGTGCCTCTGCAAAATTATCCAGGCCTTTAATCCCGGCGTCAGATGACCAAAGTGCGGGCAGGCCCCCAGATGGGGTCGAAAGCGCAGAATTGGCCTGGCGACGGTCGACCGTGCGCTGGTGGCCATTCTCGATTTGCTGAAGGGGGTCTTTAAAGACCTAGGGCTCATTTTTGCCGGTTGCGACGGAGATTTGCTTTCACTTGCGCGATGTCGGCGGCGTTTTTCACCGCCGGGCTGTTGGGGTTCAAGGTCTTGGCGAGCTGGTGTAAATCGACAAGACGGTTGTCCAAACAGGGTGCGATGACTTCAAAATGGCCCTCCTCTGGGAAGCGCGGGTGCTTGGATGCCATGCACAACCTGAATTCCGGGAAGAAGTTCTGGTTCTCGACAATCCTGCCATCAACCTTTTGGCAGGCGTCATCGAAACAGGCCTTGGTGTAGGGCCGCAATTCAGTCAGGCATTGATCCCGATCGATATTGAGGCACGCCCGATAGGATGGCTGGTCGCAGAGAATCTCGGCACCTTTCGTAAGGTATCGCGCAGAAATGATTTGGTAGTGGGCCACCCCGTCCGCTACGCGGCTAGATCGGAGATCTTCGGACGGCGCACAGTTGAGAATGAAGAAAATGACCATAAGGCCGATCCATGCCTGCCGCATTTTGTCCCTCCTTTGTTTGCTGATGGCCATCCCGGCCGTGACTGTTTCTACCCCATAGAACGGCCCCCATCAATGCTAATGTTGGTGATTGACGAGCGCAAACGAGAAAACGGGGCTGGTATCGCCGCAGGGGTATCTCGCCGTTTGTTTATGCGCCGTGTGCGTTGATCGGTGCTCGTCTTCCATCCCCGGATTGATTCCCAACCAGCGTATGAAAAGGCCTATCCAAAGGGCGCAACCAGCCGTCTTCCTTATCATAAGGGTTTCCAGCTTGCCGCCGGGCGCCATTCTGCGGGCCGTATCGGGTTCGGCTGCCAGGGACCTTTCCCGGGTCGGAGGAATCCCGCTTGAGGGCCTCGTATTGCGTTATGCCCTCACCTTCGGGGGCCTGCATCTCTTTGAGGATGAAAGCATGGCATGCGTTAAGATCCGGGGGACCGTGTTGCGGATCCAGTCCGTGACGAGGCGGCAACGCAATCCGACATACGATCAAGGCGGCCCGCCTGATGCCCAGGGGAGGTTTAACGACCCTGAATTTGCACCGCGTTTTGTGGGGATAGCCATCCGGGGGGTGGGAGTGTTTGGCACCCTGATCGTCCATCTCGGATCCATCGCCCGAAGGCGGCGGGGACGGCCGGGCAAACGGCGATCCCCGCCGAGCGATGAAACACTTTCGTTGGGATGCGGGCCCCGACGCGCTTGGGTCCGCATCGGGCCTGGGCACCAAAGATCAGGTGGTCTTTACAGTGATGCGGCGGGGAATGGCCTTGGCGACCTTGGGAAGGGTCAGGCGAAGAACGCCATTCTCGCACTGCGCTTCGATTTTCTCCTGATCGATGGCTTCGCTGAGGGTGAATTTCCGAAAGTACTTGCCGATCTGGAACTCAACCAGAATATCGGATTCAGCTGAGTCTCTCCAGGGCTTGACGTTGCCCGTAAGGGTGAGCACACCTTCCCGAAGATCGATTTTGATATCATCCGGTGCAACCCCCGGCATGTCGGCCAGGAGGATGATGGCGCTATCGGTTTCGGAAATATCCACCTGCGGGGTGAACACCAGCGCGGCATCGGTTTGCTCAGGGGGTGCCGTGGCCTGCTGTTTGGCTTTGACTTGGAGTTCTTTGCTTTCCGTCATGGGTATCCCTCCTTTCAGACGGCCATCAGTTGACCGTGATCTGTTTCGGTTTCGCGGTCTCGGGTTTGGACAGGGTTACCATCAGCAATCCGTTGACCAGCTTGGCATCCACGTGGTCGCTGTCGATCTGACCGGGCAGTTCGATGGTACGCGCAAACTTGCCGGCCTCGCGCTCCCGACGGTGGTATTTGACGTTTTCGCCGCCGGAAGGGATACGGCGTTCGCCTGAGATGGTCAGGCGGCGGTCTTTGACCTGGATGTCAATATCCTCCGCTTTCATCCCGGGCAGTTCGGCGCGCACAACGTATTTGTCGCCGTTCTCGGTGATGTTGAGGGCCGGAAAAGCCCTGGCATGCATCCATCGCCTGGTCGGCCGCCATAGTACGCCGTGGGTCAAAAGATCCATGTGGCGGGCCATTCTGTCCATTTCGTTGAAGGCACGGTGCCATTCTGTTGATGGAAATTTGATCATTCTGCGGGCAATCATGGTTGATCCTCCTTTAAGGGGATTGGTTGTTGTTAAATCGCGGACAAGGTCTAAATCCGGATCTTACCGGCATCAGGCGCTCGTTACCGGAATCTGTTTCACGTCGGACTTGGGCAATGCCTTCCTGGGCATCCTGACGGTTAATATGCCATTCTCAAAGGTGGCCTTGACGCTGTCCTGATCGGCATCCTCGGGCAGTGACAACGTTCGCTGGAAAGAACCATAGGAACGCTCCCTCCGGTAGAAATTCTTTTCCTTGGCCTCTTTGGTCTGTCTTTTTTCGCCGCTGATCGTAAGGGTGTCATCAACCATCTCCAGTTGGACGTCTTTGGCATTCACACCGGGAATCTCCATGGCAATGGTGTATTCCTCGTCGGTAGCACCCAGGTCGAGGGTGGGCCTGAGCAGGTCGCCAGAAAGAGAGGGCATGGGCGGACGCTCAAAGGCCAATGGGGCCAGTCCAAAACCGCGAAGGGCGCGATCGAAAAGCCGGTCGACGTCCTGATGAAACTGCATCAGCGGTGTGGCGAGGGTGCCGCCGTGCGTCCGTGATGGGGCGTGATGGACCGGAACGGCCCTGCCGGCATCTTCTTCCTCCTTCTTGAACCAGTTCCAGGGAATCCACTTTTTAATATTCATAGGACACCTCCACGAATCATTACTAATAATTATTTATAAAAAAAATAATGGTGCAGTTTTGTATGTCAAGAGGGGTATTGTTCGAGATTGTGCAAAATCCAGCTCCCGTTCGGCGGACCTCCTAAGAGGATCTGGATAGCGCCTCCAGGGATGACGATGAGCGATCTTCGGGGTTTTTGAAAAGGGAGTTTAAAGGGTCGCCTGTCCCGGATAGCGGCCAAGAGGTGTTGCCGGCCGTCGCCGAGGGAAACTTCCCCAGGGGTTTTGAAGGAAGGCGGCATGCCGCGACGGAGGCCTTTGAATTGACGTCGACGGGTGGGGGCGGTTTCGGGTGGCGGCGGCGCCAGCTCATCTCCAAGGCGGGTCCCTAGCGTGTCGCCACCGATTCGATTTCCTATTGAAAACCAGGGATGATTCCGTTTAGATGGGAACGGCAAATCCCCTTTACCAACCCTAGCGCGACAGGTCGAGGCCATGGAGCCCAAGCTGTGGTTCACAAAATGGTGCCGATATGGGGCGGCTCTTCTGCCGGGGCTTGTGTTGATGGCCGGATGCGTGGCATCCGTCCTGCACATGCCGGAGCGCCTGCCCGATTTGATCCAGGATTACGATAGCGTCACCGTCCGGGCCGATTATCCCGCCCTGAAGGATACCGGCATCATGGTTACGGCCGGACAACCGTTGTCGGTCATCGTCAAGGGCAAGGTCAGAGTCCACGGGAACCGTCCCTCGGCGCCCTGGCATGGCCCCTACACGAAGCTATCCATGTGGATCGGCTCCAAAATCGTTACGGCGTCAGGATTCGAAACATTCGATGCCCCTTTCTCTGGGGAGTTGCGCTTCGGCGTCCGCGACGGGGGTGATTTCAATGTCCGTACCGGCAAAGCCATTGAGCCGCGCAACTACCGCAACAATCAAGGCCGTTTTCAAGTGGACATCATCGTCTGGCGCACGAGGGATTATGGCGAGATTGCCCGTTTTTTCAAAGCCCAGATGCAAGAGGGCGAAGACCAGATCGAGATCCGGATGGCCTATAATTATCTCAGCCCCTACGACAAGATCGATTCAGCGCGCAGTGAGGCCACCCAGAAAATCGATCAAACCCGCCAGGAACTGGACCACTTGATTGCCGCCAGCCGCCAGCGGCCGTCATCGGCCTTGCCGGCCGACGATCAGGC
>JASFFM010000389.1:0-4393 GCA_050124295.1 Desulfobacterales bacterium
TCCACCCCGACGCCCCATCTTCGGCCCGAACCCTGACCCACTCCTCCTTGTAGGAGAAACCTATGATCAGCGTCCCATCCGCGAGCGTTTCGACGACTGTTGATTTCAAGGAGGGTGTCTGACGCAGGTTACTGCGCTTTAGGACTTTGAGGGGCAGCGGTTGGGTAAAAAGAATTTCTCCCGGAGCCGGCGCATAACCGCCCTCATGGGACACCTTGCTCTGAATCACCCGGATCAAGCTTTGGGTCTGGCCCGCCAGATAAAGAGCTCCGCCGTAATTTTCTTTCCCGAATTCAACAGAGCTCATGCGCAGAAGCGATTCGGCCTTGATGAAATCTTCGGGTGGTTCCTGATTCGCCGCGGCCATGCTCTCCTTGAGACCCTTGAGAGCGATTTCGGCCTCGGCAATGGATGAGGCCGCCTCGGCCCGACTCTCGATGCTACGGAGTTTGGCCTTGGTCCGTACCACCTCCACCACGGCCTCGTCCAGGATGATCTGCTGGGAAGCGATCTGGTCGGTCAGGACTTTGTAGCGGGCATCGCTCTCCAGGAGTTGCAGCTGCAGCCGGCTGATCAGGGCATCCTTTTTTTTCAGGACACGCTCCCGATCGGTCAGTGATTTTTTCAGGGCTCGATTCTCGCCCTCCAGAGCTTCGATCACCGCCGGGTCCGGACCGGCCTCGGCCGGTGACGGCGGTTTGGTTTTAAGGCAGCCGATCAGCGAGACCGCTAGAATAAGCATCAGCGGGCCGGCAATGAGGCCGCCTATTCGTGTATCTACCACGGCGTACTCCCCTTGTGAGTCCAGATGGCAGGTGCCCCCGAAGGGGTCCTTTTACAGTTATACACCGATGATCTTTGACTGCAAGAGGTTCAACGATGAATCGAGGGAAAGCGGGCAATCAACAGCAAGGTGGCCAGAGGAACAAACGAAATGCCGCAAAGGACCGTTCGGACGGTGTAAATATCCGCCAGTTTCCCTACCAGGGGCGCCACAATACCGCCCAGGCCGAAAGCGAAGCCCATCATGAGACTGCCGACCATGGCGCGCCCTTTGGGCGCCAGGGATTGCGCCATCACCACCCCCAGGGGCAGGGTGGCCAGCACCATCCCTCCGGCGAGGGCCGCCCCTGCGTAAACCCAGATGCCGGAAAGCTACAGGAAGAGGAGCAGCACGGGGGTCATCAGGCCATGGGTCAGATAAAAGACCGGCTTAAACCCGATGCGGTCCGACGCGGCCCCGGCCACCAGACCGCTTACCGTGCCGGCCACCGTGAAGAGTGAAAAGATGATCCCGGCCGAGATCAGGGAGAAGCCCTCTTGCACGAAAAGTACTGGGATAAAGGTCATGAAAGACTGCCCCACCACAGCACGCAGCACCATCACCAGCCAGATAAGGGCAATGGGTTTCCAGGCCTCGCCCAGGCTTTCCTTGAGCGTCTCCAGGAATCCATTTTGCTGCAGACCGTCATTGGGTGGTGAAGGCAGGGTCAGGTAGAGATAGGTCGCCACCATCAGCCCCAGCGCCATCGTGGCCGGCACAGCCGCCAGCCCGAAGCGGGCCGCATACCAGGTGATGAAGAGGGGGCTGACACCAAAGGCCAGGGTTCCCCCCGTGTTGAAGATCGACATGGCAAAACCGGCGTTGCTGCCGGCATAGACGGGCACCATACCGGTGACGGCGGGATGAAACATGGAGCTGCCGATGGACCCGACCGCAATGACCAGCAGCAGGGTCCAGAAACCCGGCGCAATGCCGGCAAGAGGAATAAAAACGACGGTCAGGAGAAGCCCCACCATGGTAAACGCCCGGGTGGGATAGCGATCGGCCAGGTAGCCCGCCGAGGGTTGAACGATGAAGGCCAGAAACCGGTTGATACCGGCAATCAGGCCGACCTGGGTCAATGACAGGCCCAATTTGTCCACGAACAGGGGGAACAGGGGAGTGGTGAAAGCACTATAGAAATCACCGGTAAAATGCACCAGCGTCAGGGCGAAAATCACCCGCATGTTGGTTTGCGTGTCGTGAGGCATGCCGGGGGCTACCTATCTGGGGAAAAAGAATTCAAGCCGGCGACTATAAATAAAGATGGAGAATGCGTCAAATGAATAACACGCGGGAAGGCCGACAAAGAAACAGGACTTGACATTTCGTGCATATGTGTGCATATTCGCTTTATTATGAAATCAATCACCCGGCAAACCGACCTGACCGCCATCGATGAATTGATCGATCTCATTGACTCCCGCTTCTTCAAAGCGTTGAGCGAGCCCGTACGGGTGCAGTTGATGAAATACCTGATTCTCAGCGGGAAATCGGATATCGCTTCCATCGCGGCGGCCTTCCCCCAGGACCGGTCGGTTATTTCAAGACATCTGCAGGCCATGCTGGAGGTCGGACTGCTTCGCCGTGAAAAGGTGAGTCGGTACGTCTACTACGAGATTGATGGTGAAACCGTTCTGGATCGTTTCGAGCGCATTTCCGCCAAGATCAGACAGAGCCTGCCCCAGTGCTGTCCGCCCGGAAAATAATTTTTTGTAGAACATATGCATATGAGTGCATACTCGCATTTAGTAATTTCTTCTAAAAAGGAGCCACCGTCATGAAACGCAAGGGCCTTCATAAGCCAACCATCGAAGATGCCATTGAATTGAGCGGTATCGAAACCCTTCACCCGGGCGGCTTCGCCCTTACCCGCCGCACGGCCGAACTGGCCGGCCTCCAACCCGGAATGAGCATCCTGGATGTCTCCAGCGGACGCGGCACCCAGGCTATCTTTTATGCGCGTGAATTTGGTGTTGCGGTCACCGGCCTCGATATTGCCGAGGATATGATCCAGACCGCTTCACGGAAAGCCAAACAGGCCGGTCTGGACGGCCAGGTGCGATTCCGGCAAGGCGACTCCCAGAACCTGCCGTTCGAATCCGATCAGTTCGATGTGGTCATCAATGAGTGCGCCGTGGGCATCCCGGACGATTCCCAGAGGGTGCTCGATGAAATGGCCCGGGTGACGACACCCGGCGGTGTGGTGGCGATGCATGAATCCACCTGGAAGCAGCCGCTCTCGCATGAGGAAAAGGAAGAATTCAGTGAACGCTACGGCACCACCCCGCTGGCGGTCGATGAATGGGTGGCCATGCTTTCCGCCGCCGGGGTGACGGCCATCGAGACCGAATGCGACCCCTGGTCCAACCCCGAAATGTTCTGGAAGATCAGGCAAGAGCGCGATGTGCAACGCCCCTCCCAGGTCCTCACCCTCCCGGAACGGATGACGACCGCCGCCAAAGTCTTTCACCGCTATGGCCTCAAAGGCGTCCTGAAGGTCTTCCAGAACGAGCGCATTTTTTACCGCGCCATCCTGGAGGGGAAACTCGGCTATTGCCTGTTCAAGGGCGTTGCCCCCTGAAATGCGGCTATGATGAGATTGGTAAACTAAGTTTCGAATCTATCAAATTTAGAGAACAACGGGTTTTGTACTATCGGAAGCCTATCTTAAGTTTGCCTATTCTTCGCCTTTTGGGAATTGATAGACATAATGTTTGAAAGTTGAGAGGTCTGCCCCTTGCGACGTGGGTTAAGCTGTGCGACCAGTTTTGGTCAAAACGGCTCAGAGCCACCACCAAGGAGGCAGACCATGCGCAAGAAAGTATTATACGTCGGCTTGGATGTCCACAAAAAGACCATAGACGTTGCGATCACGAATAATCGAATCAATGGCAAGGTGAGGACTTATGGCAAAATCACCAGCAGCCTCGACGCCCTCAACAAATTAATCAAGAAACTGCAAACCGAAGAAACCACGTTGCAATTTGTTTATGAAGCGGGTCCTTGCGGTTATCAGATTTTTCGTTATCTCCAATCCAAAGGCATAAGCTGCTCAGTGGTGGCACCCTCTATGATCCCCAGGCGAAGCGGAGATCGCATCAAAACCGACCGTCGTGATGCCATCAATCTGGTCCGATTGTTCCGTGCCGGTGAACTGACCAGTATTTATGTGCCCAGCGCTGAAGATGAAGCCATTCGCGATCTAATTCGCTGCCGGGATGACGTTAGACGTTTTGAGAAAAAAGCGCGTCAGCGCTTGTTGGCCTTCTTACTGCGGCATGGGTATCACTACTCTGGCAAAAAGCATTGGACCAAAGGCTTCTATAACTGGTTGGGCACCATCAAGTTCCCCCATCATGCGCAGCAGATTACCCTCCAAGAATATATCGATGCCACTAATGAATGCAGCGAGAGGATCAAGCGGGTCACCCAGCAACTCCAAGCACAGGTGGAGGAGTGGGACCGTTGGCCAATTGTCAAAGCCTACCAAGCACTGCGGGGGGTATCGTTTATCGTGGCGACTACCGTCGTTGCTGAGCTTGGCGATATGAACCGCTTTGCAACACC
>JASFFM010000390.1:0-4389 GCA_050124295.1 Desulfobacterales bacterium
TTCAAGGCCGCCAGGCGCACGATGTGGTCGGTGTCGGTCAGCAGCATGCCCCGGGCCTGGTCGCCCTTGGGCAGTCGCAGCCCCACATAACGCGCATAGGGGTGGTAGGGCAGGCTGTAGCGATCGATGCTGAAGGCGCCGCCCGGCTCGAAAACCCGTGTGTTGAACTGGGCCGTGAGCATGCCGGGGGAGAGGTTTTCGGTCGCCACCTCGGCCGTGAAGAGCGTTTGGCCTTTGGCATCCAGGGTGCCCTCGAAAATGGTCTGGCTCTCCGGGTTGTAGGTGCGGGCCGGATCGTCGAAAGCATATTCCTCGTAGCCGGCGAAACGGGTGGGACGCGTGCTGAAGGCCACTTCGATGTCGGCTTTGAGGTGCTTGGCCACCGCGCCGTGCAGCCAGGCGGCGCTCAGCTTGCCTTGCAGCCGGCCTCCGCTCAGGGCGGTGGTGTGCGGCCCGAAATCCAGGCCGATCTTGAGCCGGTTGGGTCTCACGGTTTCGATCTTGAGGGTTTTTTCGAAGCTGGCCCCACCCACCCGCACGCGGACGTTCCAGTTGCCGGTGGGGGCGTCGGCCGCCGTGCGGGTGGGGAAGGTAAAAAAGCCGTTCAGGGACTGGCTGCGGGTCAGGCGGTGCACCAGCTGCCCGCGCGGATTGCGCAACTCGAAGACCACCGGGTGGTCGGTCGGCAGGCGCCCGCTGTCGTCCCGCAGGATAAAGGTCAGGTAGATGGGGTCACCCGGTCGCCAGACCCCGCGCTCCGCGTACAAAAACCCCTTGATGCCGGCCTCGACCTCCTGACCGGCCACATCGAAATGGCTGACCGAGAGCGCTGCGCCGTTATCCAGACGCAGGTAGCCGGTCTGGCCGTTTTTCTCGGCCACCACCAGAAAGGGCGCCATTTCATAGCCGATGCGGGCCATGCCGTCGCGGCCGGTGCTGCCCTGGGCAATTTCCTCTTGCTGGTAGTTGAACAGGCGAATTTTAACCTTCTCCAGCGGCCGGGCGCTTTTAAGATCCGTGGCCACCACCAGCAGTTGGTCGTCGGCCCCCTGTTTGGCGGTCAGGCCCATATCCGATACGAGCACGTTGCGGGCGGCCTCGAAATTCCGGTCATGCCAATCTTGATAGTAGGCCGGATGACATGGGTTGTGGCGCTCGCGGTACCAGTTGCGCCGATCGAAGCCCTCGTCCCAGCCGTCCCAGTAGCTGGTTGTGGCCGGCTGGTTTTGGCTGCCCGGCCCCTGCGCCTCGGTTGCGGCGGGGGGCAAGGCCGGGTCGCCGGCACAGGGGTAGATGATATGCGGGCGCTGGAAGGTTAAACGAAGCCGGTATAGGCCATGGGGGTGGGCCTTGACCAGGGGGGTCAGGTCCAGGCCGTGGCGCACCCACTGGTCGGCGTTTTCGGCCGTGACCTCGAGGGGCAGGGTCTGCTTCCAGACCACCCGGCCGACCCGGCGCAACTGACGCTCGCCGTCAAGATTGTTGACCTGTAAAAACTGGGGCAGGTTCTGTTCGTTGACCCGCAGGGCCTCCACCGTGAGGGCGCGCAGGTTGACGGTTTCCACCGGGAGGGTCAGGCCCTGGCTGGTGGGAATGATGACCCCCTTGCCCATAAAACGGACCTGGGGTTTTTCAGGGGCGAAATTCAGGGTGAAGTCTTTGGGACCCACCAGGCGCTGACCGAGCGCGTTACGGACGCCGGTGGCGATGCGCAGCGTGATTTCGCCGGACCAGGGCCGCTCGCTGTAAACCCTTACACCGTTGCCTTCCACCGTAAAGCGCAGCCCGCGGTGGCCGTCGATACGAATCAGTCCGCCGAGGTCTTGATCTTTTTGCAGCGGGTCGGAAAAATGCAGGTCGATGTACTGGGTCCGACCCCGGATGGCACGGGCATCCAGGGCCTGGAAGGGCCCCAAGGGTGGAATTTCGACCCGGGAGGTGCCCTTTTGCTGCGCTCCGATGGACGTGCCGTCCCACTGGAGAACCAGGGCCGAGGCGCCTTTGCCCCGCAGGATGTTTTTGACCAGGAAGCGGTGGGTGCGCCCCTGGTCGGTGTGGGTCCAGCTGATGTTGCGCCCCTGCCCGGCCTGCTGTGCCGTGAGCAGCTGCATGACCTGGGCGGCGGCGGCCACGTCGGCGGTGCGGATCTCGCCGGGCAGGTGGAGTCGTTTCATGTCGCTGCCCGATGCCGCCTGCAGGCGGCCGATGCGGATGTCAAAGGATTGCCGGAGGGTGGCGAAGTCGAAGCTGAAGGCGGCGGCTTCACCCGGGGCGGCCAGGGCCGCCAGATCAAGCGTCGCCCGATAGGCCCGACCGGGCGGCAAAGGCTTGTGCGGGCGGAAGATCAGCGTGCGCGCGTCGCGCCACAGGGCCTGGCCGTCAATCCCCGGTTCAAAGCGGAAAGGGTTGGCTGCCAGGGGGCGGTCGATCGGGGCGGCGTCCATTTCGGGCACGAAGCGCACGCGGATGCTATCGCGGGTGGATATCCGGCCAGACGTGTGGGCGGCCACGATTTCCGGCGCCTGACCGCTGGCCGGAACGCTCGCCGGCAGGACCAGGACGAGCATTGTGATGACAACTCCCGCGGCGGGCCAAAGGATGCGCCTCAGCTCCATGAATGCCTCCCGTAATGTCCCGTCCAGCGGCCGGGCTCAGATGGATACCGGATGCGTGCGAAGAAGACGACCTGGTAAAACCTCTCGCCGCCGACGGTAATTAAATCGTCTCTTTTCCTTAAAAAGCCGTCACCGGGCCTTCGGCACAGGGCATCAGATCCACGCTTAAGCACGCCTTGGCCGGTCTCGTCCGGCAAAATCCCGATGTTGATACGCGGCCAACAAAATACAGAGGCCTATGGCGGCGGCAACATGCTTCAGGGTATGCCCGCTGACAAACACCAAAGCTTGGTAGATTTCGCCATCGAAATGCTCGCACAGCTTGGCAAGGCCATAGGCCATCAGCAGCCACCCATAAGCGGCGGCACCCGAGAACCGCGAGCGAAAACAGCCCAGCATGATGGGGATGATCACCATGGGCAAAAATTGCACCAGCGCGTAAAAGCGCAGATCACCTTGTCCGCTGAGTTCGGTGCTGTGCCAATAAAGCACGGATGCAATCCCCGCCAACACCAACGGCAGCATTAAAATCTTCCCCAGGCGGACGGAGACAAACTCACCGATCACCACCGTAAAGAGCGCCATAAAGGCAACGCTCATGGGGAGCCGGTCCCAGACCAGGGTGTCATTGCTGGGGGAAAGATGGTAGTAGGCCGAACCGATGCCGATCAGGCCAACCGCCAGGAAAAAAAGCAGGTAAGCGCTTTGGATCTCGTTTTCGATGTGCATGTCTCGACGGCGCAGGATTCTAAAGCAACCCAGACCGCCGACGATAAGAAACAGGCTATTGGAAACCACGTTTCCAAAGTTGGGGATCGCAAGAAAATTCCTTTCGTCGGCAAACAGGTGATAGGAGGGATTTTGCGGTATGGGCGCGTGAGAAAACAATCCCCCCACGGCCAAAAAGGTTGCCGCCGCAATCAGGCCCGCTCCGATTTTTTCTTTAAGGCCCATTTTGATTTGCCTGCGCCTCGAGTTTAAACGCGAGCTGAGATGTTAGAAATACGTCGCGATCGTCCATGATCCGGCGCTTTTGGTCAAGGGTTTCCTTTGGGCCTCCGCGCCATTGCCCGCCAACGGGCGCGGCGTCTGATCATCCGGCAGTTCGTTTCAACGGACCCAATGAATTGATCTGGCGGCCAATTCGATTGCCGCGGTTTTTTGACGCCGCCTGAGCCCAAGCCCAATAAGTGAGAAAGGCCTGGCCGGAGACGGATTCCTGTTGCCCAAACCCCAAATTCGGCTGTCATTGCTGTTGTCCCGGTGGTCGCCCATGCCAAATATATACCCTTCAGGAATCTCCAGCGGAGGAAGGTTGTCTCTGGGCGTGGTCGCATCGGGAAGGATGTGGTGATCCGTGTGGATGGCATAGGGCGCTTCAATTTGCTCTCCATCGATAAAAACCAGTTGGTTCCGGATCGCGATAATTTCACCGCCCAGCCCGACAAGGCCTTGGATGTAATCCATGGTGGGATCCTGGGGGTAGGGGAAGATGACCATCCCCCCCCTACGGATGCCCGGATGGATCAAGTTTTTTTCCTGGCGAGAATAAAATCGCCCAAGGCGATGGTCGGGGTCATGGCGTCCCGCGGAATCCTGTAGGCTTGAATGGTGTTGCCTCGAATGGCAGATGCCACGATGGGTGGGTAGATAAAACCGCAAAAAACCCAAGGAGTCCATCGATAGACCAACGATTATACCTCTTCAGGGGTTACAGGGTTCTGCCCTGCCGGGCTATTCTTACGGCGTCGACAATGCCCAAAACGAGGACGCC
>JASFFM010000391.1:0-4376 GCA_050124295.1 Desulfobacterales bacterium
GTGCGGGCCGCATCCCCATTTTTGTCGACCTATACCCGCGCCCGCGACGGCTCCGGCCGCTCCTTTCTGCTGATCGGCCTGGACCCGATCCTCGACCGGCCCCTGCGGGAATGGCAGGTCGCACAGGTTTCCGGCAACGATGCTGAGTGGTTGCGGCTGCTTTCGGAGCCCTATACCCTGATTGCCGGGGCCGCGCTGGCGGAATCCGAAGGGTGGCGCGCCGGCCAGACGTTGGCCCTGGGGCACCGACAGGGCACGGCCGCCTTCAAGGTGTTGGGACAGCTGGAGCCGGAAGGTTTGGGAACCACGGAAAGCGGCCGGATGGCCATCACCGACATCGCCACCTTTCAGGAATTCACCGGCACCATCGGGGCGGTGGATCGCATTGACCTGGTGCTGGAGGCCGCCCCCACGGAGTCCACCCTTGCCTCCCTGAGCGCGCTTTTACCGGCGGGCACCCTACTGCAAGGTCCCGGGGAAGCCAAGCGCAGCGGAGAGGGCATGATTCGGGCCTACGCCCTGAATCTGTCCATTCTCAGTTTCGCGGCCTTGTTCGTGGGCATGTTCCTGGTCTACAGCCTGGTGGCCCTGAATGCGGCCTCCCGCCGACGCGAGCTGGCCATTTTACGCTCAATGGGCGCATCCTCGCGGACCTTGTTCTGGCTGTTTATCGCCGAAGGGGCTTTTTTCGGCCTTCTGGGATGGCTGCTGGCGCTGCCGATCGGCAGTTTTCTGACCCGTTTTCTGCTGGCGGCGGTCAGCCGGACGATCAGCACCCTTTTTGTGCGCGTGGATGTGACCGATGTCGCGCTCAGTCCAGGGGAAATTGTTTTTTCGCTGGCGGTGACCCTGGCCGTGGCCGTGCTGGCCGCCGTGCAGCCCGCCTGGGAAGCCATGCGCATCGCCCCCCAAGAGGTCATGGCTGCCGCATCTCCGGTCTACCGGACCGGCAAAGGGTCCCGCCGCCTGGCCGTCGCCGGCCTGCTCTGTGTCCTCGCGGTGGTTCCCCTGGCGGGCCTGCCGGGCTACCGGGGTGTCCCGCTGCCGGGTTATCTGGCCACCCTGCTGCTCTTTCTGGGCTTCGCACTGATGGCGCCCTGGGGGCTCCAGCGTGCAGGACGGCAGCTGCGGCCGGCACTGCGGCGCCGGGCGGGCCTGCCGGCCCACCTGGCCGCCGGCTACATCCAGGACAGCGGCAGCCGCACGGCGGTTTCGGTCGGCGCCCTGATGACGGCCGTGGCGCTATTTACGGCCCTGGTGATCATGGTGCAGAGCTTTCGCCATACGGTGGAGATCTGGGTCGAACAGACCATCAGCGGCGATCTTTTCGTGACCACCCGCATGGCGGAGGTCAACCACGTCTGGGAACCGCTCCCGGACGACGTCCAGACCTACTTGCAGGCGCTCGCGGCGGTGGATCTCGCACCGGACCGACGTTTCAACCTTGCCTATGAGGGGTTTCCTTTTCTGCTGGAGGCGATGGATTTTGAGGCCTTCGACCGTTACGGGTCTTTTTTCTGGCTGGAAGGCGACCCCCGACAGCTCATGGGACCCTTAACCGCCGGGGAGGGGGTGATCGTATCGGAAGTCTTCGCCAACCGGACGGGTTTGTCCATCGGCGATCGATTTGCGTATCAGCTTCGCGGTGTCCCTTTGGGCTGGCCTATTTTGGGTATTGTACGGGACTACCGCACCCGGGGTGGGGTGGTGTTTTGCTCCCTGGCGGACCTCCAGCGGCGCAGCGGGGGGATGGCCTGGGGCGGTGTGCGCCTTTTTTTCAAAGACCGCCAGGCGGCGGACGGACCGGCACTGGCGCGTCTGCAGGATGATCTCCAGCTGCGTTTCGGTGACCGGATTGATATGTATGCCGGACGGAATCTGCGGGCGGCCGTGCTCAAGATTTTTGACGAAACCTTTGCCATTACGACGGTGCTGCTGCTGATTGCCCTGGTGGTGGCCGCCCTGGGGATTACGACGACCCTGACGGTCCTGGTGCTGGAACGCACCCGGGAGCTAAATACCGTGTATGCCGTCGGCGGCAGCCTGGGGCAGATCCGGGGGATGATTCTCTGGGAGGCGGTCTTCATGGTGGCGGTCGGCGAAATCGGGGGATTGCTGTGCGGGTTTATTCTCTCCTACCTCCTGGTCTTCGTCATCAACCGGCAGTCGTTTGGATGGACCTTTCTCTACGGCGTGGACTGGGGGGCGCTGACATTATCATTGCCCCTGATCGTGGCCACCGCTCTCATGGCCGCCCTGCCGGCCATGCGGGTGGTCTATCGAAACCCGCCGGCAACTTTGCTGCGGGAGCGATGAGAGCGGTGTTTTCAGAAGATGGGCATTTCATGCAAGCACCCGGACCTATCTATTTTGGAGGCCCAAACGGATTGGAAAGCGTTCATTTTCTTGCCCGCGCAAGAAAAATGGACCCAAAGAAGGCGCCCGTGTCCCGCTTCATCCTGCACGTCGCCGCTAGGACCGAAGCGCGCGGAGATTCGCCCGCCTCGGCTGGGGCTACGGCGGGCTCAGACAGTCCGCACGTTTTGATCCGTTCGCAACGCCGATGCGCAGCGCGGGACAAAGGGAATAAAACCAACGGCCCGGCAGCGGTATTCCCCTTCAGGGAGCTATCCAAGGTCTCCCTCTTTGGGGGAGGAAAATTACGTTGCAAACATCGCCAACGGTTCTTTTAGATGCTATCATACCAAAATCCATCATGAATTCTTTTCGTGTCATATGGTTATGGGGCGGCATGCTTGTTTTGCTCTTTGTTTGCGCGGGAGTGACGCAAGGGGAGGAAACAGACGGGTACAAGGCGGTCACGGGCCCCTGTCAGTTCAGCTTTCCGGAGAATCACGGCGCCCATCCGGGCTACCAGACCGAATGGTGGTACTATACCGGCAACCTGACGGCGACGACCGGCGAACGGTTCGGCTTCCAGCTGACGTTTTTTCGCCACCAGCTGCGCCCTTCCGATGCTCGCCGGGACTGGCCCGAACCGGCATCGGCCTGGCGCACCAACCAAATCTACCTGGCCCACGCGGCCCTGACCGATCTCTCCGCCCGGCGGCATCTCATGGCGGAGAAGGTCAGCCGGGAGGGGCTTGGCATGGCCGGTGCCGATCGAGACGCAAAAGGGGTGCGGATCTACCTGCACGACTGGCAGACGGTCATCACCCTTGCGGGCCACACCCTGCGCATGACCGATGAAGCCTTTGACCTGGCCCTGACCCTGGCGCCCACCAAAGGACCGGTGGCCCACGGGGAAGACGGCTACAGCCGCAAGGGGAGCCTACCGGATCAGGCCAGCTGTTATTATTCGTTCCCCCGTTTGGCGGCCAAGGGCCGGGTGCGCATCGGGGAAAACCATTTTTCGGTGACCGGCCAAGGCTGGATGGATCACGAATTCAGCACGGCCCCCCTGGCAAAAGGGCTAACCGGGTGGGACTGGTTTAGCCTCCAGCTCGACAATCAGCATGAACTCATGATCTATCGCCTGCGACAGGAAACGGGCGGAGTTCATCCGGCCTCCAGCGGTACGCTGATCGGCCCGGAAGGCGAGGTGGTGCACCTGGCCCTCTCGGACTTTCAGACGCGGGTGATCCGCCGTTGGACCAGTCCGGCCACCGGCGGGATCTATCCACTGGACTGGGCCATCCGCCTGCCCGCCCACGGAATCCAACTGACCTTGACGGCCGCCCTGGACGCCCAGGAGATGATCACCACGGGTAGTACCGGCGTGACCTACTGGGAAGGAAGTGTATCGATAAGCGGAGAGGCCGGCGGCAAGCCTGTGTCGGGAAAGGGGTATATGGAGCTGACCGGCTATGCCGATCCGGAAGCACCGCCCTTGTGAACCCCGCAAAGATAGGGAAGGCCGCGCGAGCCCGGGTCTCCGCCCGGCGGGTCCGTCGGGGGAGGTGTTTTTACGGGGGGTGATGACCATGCGACAGATCGACCGGTTTCTGCCGGCGTACGATGTCAACGAAATCCATGCAATCACGATCGACGCAACACCCGAGGCCGTTTACCGTGCCATCCGTTCCCTGGATTTTGCAAGCTCCCCGATCATTCGCAGCCTGTTTCGCCTGCGGGGGCTGCCAGCGGCCGCCATCCGCCTGGAGCGGTTGCTGGAAAGCGGTTTTATCCTCCTGGTCGATGAGCCCGGAAAAGGTCTGGTCCTGGGTCTCCTGGGGCGTTTCTGGCGGCCCAGTGGTCAACTCATTTCCATCGCGGCGCACGACTTCGCCGCCGCCGCCCCGGCCGGCTGCGCCAAGGCGGTCTGGGATTTTACGATTGAACGCCTGCCCTCGGGGCAGGTGCGTTTGTCCACCGAGACCCGCGTGGCATGCCTGGACGGCCGCAGCCGGACGCGG
>JASFFM010000392.1:0-4332 GCA_050124295.1 Desulfobacterales bacterium
AATAGTTCTTGGCCAGTTGCTGCGTAATGGTGGAGCCCCCCTGGCGAATCCCACCGGAGCGCAAATTGGCCAACAGGGCCCGCCCGATGCCCCGCCAATCGAGCCCAAAATGGGTGTAAAAACGACTGTCCTCTGCGGCCAGAACCGCATCCGTCACCCAAGGGGGCATCTGATCGATGGCAATCAATTCTCGTTTTTCTCTCTCAGGACCAAAGAATAGACCCAGTTTTTCAGGTGCCAGGGTCACCAGTGACAAGGGCTGGCCGGCCGGCAAACGTTTGAGTGCCACCAGGGTCGATCCGTCCAACGTCAAACGGAGCCTGAAACCCTCCCGACGCTCCCGCGGTAGTTGCAAATCATGAAGGAATACCTCGATATCGGGGGCCGCCACCCGCATCTCGCCTTTTCGTCCGGGACGATGGGCGACCGAGTGATACCCCATGCGATGGAGTTTATTCAACAACAGGGTCCGGTTGATCCGCAGGCCGGGATACAGCAGGGTGGCATCTGAAAAAATCTGCGAGGGAATACTCCAGCGGCGGCCGGAGAAACGCTGATCCACTTCCTCATAAAGACGCCTGCCGTAAATTCCCAATGCCAGCGCGAGGATGCCCACCACTGCCAGCAGCCCTATCAAGAGGGTACGATATTTACGAATGATCCCATCCATGGCACAATCACGCGGCACAAGATATGATAAAGGGGTTAAGATTATCGTCGGGGGTCTATAAATGCAACCGCTCCGCTGCCATTTGACAAAATCGCTCCCCGGGGCTTATGGCAGGGACAGGGGTAAGGACGGCAGCCGCGATCCCGGTTTCATCTTCAGCGGCGGCCCTGCCCATCCGTGCACCTGTCTACGGATCGGTGATCACAGACCGTGCAACCAACGCCACCCATGCAGGCAAAAAAATGTCGAACTTAGAGCAACGTAAAGCCATCTGGGGCTGGGCGCTTTACGACTGGGCCAACTCCGCCTTTGCCACGACCGTCATGGCCGGCTTTTTTCCCGTTTTTTTCAGTCAATACTGGAGTTCGGGGGTGGATGCCAACATCAGCAATGCCCGCCTGGGCATTGGGATCGCCCTCGCCGGCCTCCTGGTGGCCGCCTTGGCCCCGATCCTGGGTGCCATGGCCGATCGCGGCGGTCGACGCAAGCACTTCCTGGCCGTTTTTACGGTGTTGGGGGTGGCGGCTACGGCGGCCCTCTTCTGGCTGCCGAAGGGGCAATGGGCCGGGGCGATCCTGATCTACAGCGCGGGCCTGATCGGGTTCTCAGGCGGCCTTATCTTCTACGATGCACTCCTCCCCCTGGTGGCCCGACGGGAAGATCTGGACCGCATTTCGGCGCTGGGCTATGCCACCGGTTATCTCGGCGGTGGGATTCTCTTGCTGGTCAACGTGATCATGACCTTGAGACCCCACTGGTTCGGTCTGAGCGACAGCGCCGCGGCCGTGCAGTGGTCCTTTTTGACCGTTGCCATTTGGTGGGGCGGCTTCAGCCTGGCAACCTTTCGCTGGGTGCCGGAACCCGCCGCCCCCCCTCATCCGCCGGGGAAAGGTGTAGCTCAAGCATGGCGCCAGATACTGACCACCCTGCGCCAGGCCCGAAAACGCAAAGCGGTGTTTCTTTTTCTGGTCGCATACTGGTTCTACATCGACGGGGTGGATACCATTATCCGCATGGCGGTAGCCTACGGCTTATCACTCGGTTTTGCGTCCACGGATTTGATCGCCGCCTTGCTGATCGTGCAGTTCGTGGGTTTTCCGGCCGCATTTCTATTCGGCCGCCTGGGACAGCGCTGGGGCACCCGGCGCAGCCTCTTTCTGGCGATTGGCGTCTACATGCTGATTACCCTGTGGGGTACCTTCATGGAGCATCGTTGGGAATTTTTCGGCATTGCCACGGCGGTGGCACTGGTGCAGGGAGGGATCCAGGCCTTGAGCCGTTCCTACTTCGCCCGCCTCATTCCGGAGGGCCGCTCGGCGGAATTCTTTGGTCTCTACAACATGATGGGGAAATTTGCGGCCATCATCGGCCCGGCCCTGATGGGAACGGTGGGGCTGGCGGCAAGACATATTCTCCTCCGGCGCTACCCTTCTCCGGAAGACGCCCAGGGTGTTACCGACCTGGCCTCCCGCATCAGTATTGCCTCGGTGCTCATGCTTTTCGTGATCGGCGCGGCCTTGCTTTATCGCGTTAAAGACCCCCCCCTGGGGCCATCTTCCCCCAAGCCATCGTCAACCGCGTGAGCCCGCCGCCTGGCGCACGATCTTCTGGAGCACCAGGGCCTGATCGGAAAACAGCCAATCGACCCCCCGGGCCATCTCACGGTAGAGACTGTAGCGGGAATTGATGTAGCCCGTTCCGACCCGGCCGCCACGGCGATGCCAGGCAAGGACGCGGCGGCGGCTGATCAAGGCGTAGTGCCCCGCGATCCCGCCCCAACCGTTGGCCCGCGACGCACGCTCGACGTTCAAGAGGTTCATCTGGGCGATCGGAATGCAGGCCTGGGACGGAGCAAACCGCAGCCGTCGCAGCAGGTCTGGATCCAGGCTGAGAAGGTGATAATCGCGGCCGGGGGTGAGCGGTTCCAGATGGCTTTGGAGAATATTCCGCGGGCGGCGGGCGCCGGCTGAAGATAGGGATTTGATCTCCACCATCAGATGCAGGTGGCCGCCGAATCGGGAAACGACTTCGGCCAACGTCGGGATCTGGGGCAAAATTCGCTGCAGCGTCTTCCAATCCAGATCATCCACACGCCTCGGAACGCCAAACAAACGCCGGCCGTCCCGGTCGTGGAAAACAACCGGCACCCCGTCCCGCGTCCAGCGGACATCCAGTTCAATCCCCCAGCCCCCGACGGCCCGAAACGCTTCAAAGGCCGGTAGGGTGTTTTCAAAAACACGGCGGTTGTCGTATACCCCGCGGTGCGCCACGATGCGGGCGGCCGCCAGCCGACGCGCAGGCGGGGGGGGGTGTCGACGATGGGCGACCCACCGGTCGGCCCCCCTGAGAAGCCAGCCTTCTAATCGCCTCCACAAGGGCATAGGCGCACGTCTCCGGTACCCAATATCCGTTCAGGTGCTGCTTTAGACATCCTGAAATTTCTTCTCCAGCATGATTTTCAGGATGGTCCGATCAGTCTCCACCATGCCCTGGGTGCTGAGGGTGCCGATGTTCTGCATGGTCTGCTCCGGCGAATGGCCGATAATGCCGTCCGTGGCCAGGACGTTCACCCCCTGCAGGGCGAAGAGGGCGGCTTGCACCGCCGCACCGGCCGCGGTGGCCAGTTTGAGCGAACAGCCGGCCTTGGCCCCATCACAGATGACCCCGGCCAGATCTTCCGTCAAGTTGGTAATGGCCCCGGCGATATGTTTTAGATGGCCACCCAAGAGATAGGTAATCCCGGCTGTGGCACCGGCGCCGGCCGCAATCGAACAGCCGCAGACGGCCGATAGCCTTCCCGTGTGCGTCTTGATATAGGCGGTCAGCATGTGACTGAGGGCAATGGCTTCCAGAAAAACCTTGTCCGGGCATTCCACATAGTCTTTCACGGCCCGAATGGGCAGGATGGCGGTCAAACCGTGGTTGCCGCTGCCCGCCGAGCTCATGGCCGGTAATTTGATGCCGGCCATCCGGGCATCAGCCGCCGCCGAGGCCAGAATACGGGCCGCCATGGCCATGTCTTTGCACAACAGACGCTGCCGGACCAGCCGCTCCAGGGTCATGCCGACGTTGAGGCCCGTTCCGTATTTGAGGCCGTAGGCCGCCAGGCGCATATTCTGATCGACCCCCTCCTGGAGGAAAGCAAAGTCATCCGCGTCCAGGTCATCGACCATGGCCAGCAGATCTTTGAGCGATAAGGTCTTGAGCCATGCTTCCAGATCCTGACGCGTGTGCCCCTGGGCCTTGTTCTCCACCATGACCAGAGGATGCGCCGCCAATTCGCGGCCGTTCAGTCGCAAGGCGACAATGTTGTCATGACTCCCTTGGATGATGCATTCCGCCCGGTCAGGGCCGCTGGTAACCGTCGTGTGGATATAAAGTCCCTGGCGGTCTTCCAACAAATGCACATCGACGTTGCCATCTGCAAGCAGTTCTTGGGCTTTTTGTACCGCCCCCTGATCGACGGGGTCGAGCACTTCCAATCGCAGACGCGGATCGCCGCCCACGGCACCGATCGCAGCGGCGGTGTCCAATCCGCACATTCCGTTGGTGCCGGGAATGGATACGGCCAGTCCGTTTTTGTAGATGTTGGGATCGAGGGCCACCTCAATGTGGTCCGGGCGCCCTCCAAAAGCGATGCGGCCGCGGCCCCCGCAAGGGCG
>JASFFM010000393.1:0-4320 GCA_050124295.1 Desulfobacterales bacterium
ATCTTAACCTCCGCGATAATGGCTAGGCGTTCATGGATTTAAGAAAGTCTTTATTATCCACAGTCCCGCCCATTTTTTCAAGTAAAAATTCCATGCTGTCCACGGGATTGAGGGAAACCAGCAATTTCCGCAGGATCCATACCCGGTTGAGGGTTTCCTCTTCCAGGAGCAGCTCCTCTTTGCGGGTGCCGGATTTCTTGATGTCGATCGCCGGGAAGACCCGCTTGTCGGCCAGACGCCGGTCGAGAACCAGTTCCATGTTGCCGGTTCCTTTGAACTCCTCGAAAATAACCTCGTCCATCCGGCTGCCGGTATCGATCAAGGCCGTCGCGATGATGGTTAGGCTGCCGCCTTCCTCGATGTTGCGGGCGGCGCCGAAAAAACGTTTGGGGCGCTGCAGCGCATTGGAGTCTACCCCACCGGAAAGGATCTTGCCGCTGGGCGGCACGACGGAGTTATAGGCGCGTGCCAAACGCGTGATGCTGTCCAGCAGGATCACCACGTCTTTTTTATGTTCGACCAGGCGCTTCGCTTTTTCGATCACCATCTCGGCCACCTGCACGTGACGTTCGGCCGGCTCGTCGAATGTGGAACTGATCACCTCGGCATCCACAGAGCGGTCCATGTCCGTAACCTCTTCCGGTCGTTCGTCGATGAGCAGCACGAAGGGGACCACTTTTTTATGGCTGGCAATGATGCTGTTGGCGATATTCTGTAGCAGCATGGTTTTGCCGGTACGGGGCGGAGAGACGATCAATCCCCGCTGACCGAAACCGATGGGGGTCATCAGGTCCATGATTCGTGTGGAATAATTATCGGCCTCATTTTCCAAATTGACTTTGCGTTCGGGGTAAAGTGGGGTTAAGTTATCGAAAAGGATCTTTTCACGGGCCACTTCCGGATCTTCGTAATTGACCGCTTCGACCTTGAGGAGGGCAAAATAGCGTTCCGATTCCTTGGGCTGACGGATCTGTCCCGAAACCGTGTCGCCCGTTCGCAGATTGAAACGCCGAATCTGCGATGGCGATACATAGATATCATCCGGCCCCGGGAGATAGTTGTAACTTGGCGAACGAAGAAAACCGAATCCGTCCGGCAGGATTTCCAGCGTGCCAAGCCCGTAAATCGATCCGTTTTTTTCAATCTGCGCTTGCAACAGGGCAAAAATTAATTCCTGCTTGCGCATGCCAGCTGCCCCCTCGACCTTGAATTTCTTCGCCATCTGGGTCAGCTCACTGATTTTCATCTCCTTCAATTCACTGATATTCATTGAAATACCACTCCATTAATGGATAATAAACACGAATAACCCCTATGGTATCGTCTTTCAGAGCGCCGGACCTCCATTGAATGTTGGAAACAAAGACTGTGGAAAGACGGACGAAAGAACAGGCTATTGCCCTGGCATCAACTGGGCTGAAAAGCACTGAATTTTAACTAAAGCCTTAAATGTTTATGAATTAGAAGTAATGACGAACTGGATCCTTGTTGGTTGTTTTGGAGGAATAGGTGTTACAGATTGTTGGGTATGGACAGGTATAAAAGGCGGGCCCCGTGCCTTTAACCAAATAAACAGCTATATCATCACACCGTGCCTGTCAAGAAAATTTCAACTCCAGGAATGCGTTTTAGCTTGATTTTCAATAGTTCACCGGCTTTATTCAGAGGGTCTGAGAATGCCAACCGTCACGTCGCCGATCCGGCCGAGTAACTCGCTTTGCACATCGGGAAATGCCCAATGAGACCAAGACTGCCAGAGGGAAGATCAGCCCCGTGGCACTTGCCGCTGCCGGAGCCACTGCAGGGCGGCCTTCCCGGCAACCATCGGGTCTATATGGTGGGCGGCGCGGTTCGCGATTACCTCCTGGAGCGTCATCCGACCGACATCGATATCACCGTTGACGGGGATGCGGATACCTTCGCCCATGCCGTTGCCGAACGCCTCGGGGCCCGCGTTGTTCCAATCGGCAAACCGGGCCAGGTCAATTATCGTATCACCTCCCAGGGCATCTTGATCGACATCACAGCACTTACCGGAGGCTCCCTAGAAAGCGATTTGCGCCGGCGGGATTTTACGGTCAATGCCTTGGCCTATGATCTCCGCGAGCAGCGGCTCGTGGATCTATTAGGCAGCCGGAAAGATATTGCCACGCGTCGCATCCGCATGGTGGCCGAACAGGCCTTTGTCGAAGATCCCCTGCGGCTCCTGCGAGCTTTCCGGACGGCGGCGTTACTCGACTTTGCCATCGAACCGGAAACACTGCGGGCCATTGAGCGCCACAGTCACCGCATCAACCAGCCGGCCGGCGAACGCCTGCGGGCCGAACTGATCCAGCTGATGGCCTGCCCGACATCCACCCGGCAAATCCGGCTGATGTCCGCAAGCGGCCTGTTGACCAGCCTTATTCCGGAAATGGCGCCCATGCGGCACTGCCGCCAGAATATCCACCACGACTATGACGTCTACGACCACACCCTGAAGGCCTATGCCGCCACGGAGCATCTCCTCGAAACCGCCGGACGCCTTGCAGATGTTTTTAAGAAACGCTATTCCCGGCCGCCTTTCCGCAAAACCACGGCGGCCATTTTAAAGTACGCCGTGCTGCTGCACGACATCGGTAAGCCCCGCACCCGCCGGGTTGGCGCGGACGGCAGCATCCATTTTCACGGTCACGCGAGATGCAGCACCGAAATGGCAGCTGCCGTCCACACGCGCTTGCGACTGTCCAAAGCAGAACAGGACCAGGCCCAGGTCATCATTGCCAACCATGGGCGGCCGCTCAGCCTTTTGTCGGCCCACAGGTCGGCAAGTTTACGCCGTAAAGGCATCAACCGTCTTTTCCGGGAATGCGATCCCTGGACTCCGGAGGTTCTGCTGCATGCCCTGGGAGACGCCTTGGGGAAAAAGGAGACCCCCGATGCGGCGATCGCAACAACGATGGATTTCATCCGGGATCTAATTGGGGACTATTTCGACCGCTTCCGTCCCTTGGCCGATCAACAACCCCTGATCGGGGGGCGGGATCTCATGGACCGCTTCGGTTTGAAGCCGTCCGGCCTGCTGGGTGATATTCTGGTGGACGTCGAGGAAGCGCGCCTGGCAGGCCAAATCACCACCCGCGAACAGGCCTTGGACCATGCCGCCCGATTCCTAAAATTAAAGGATGCATCAGAAACCGGACGGTGATCGAAAGTCAGACAATCCCATCGACCATAAAAAACCCGCCCCATTGGAAGGCAGGTTTTTTATTGGATCCGATTGAATCGATGCCGGCTAGAGCTTTCCCAAGGCCTCGATGATGGAATTGCTGATGCTATCGAGGGTGCCGACGCCATTGATATGCACGTATTTCGGCGCAGCGGCGTCGCCGGTGGCTTCCCATTTCTTGTAGTAGTCGATCAGCGGTTCGGTTTGCTCGTGGTAGACGTCCAGGCGCTTCTTGACTGTTTCTTCCTTGTCGTCGTCGCGTTGTACCAGGGGCTCCCCGGTCTCGTCGTCTTTGCCTTCGACCTTGGGTGGATTGTAAATAATATGGTAGGTTCGCCCGCTGGCCAGATGAGCACGCCGGCCACTCATGCGCTTGATGATTTCCTCATCCGGGACATCGATATCCACGACCGCGTCGATGGCCACGCCGGCAGCCTTCATGGCGTCCGCTTGGGGGATGGTGCGGGGAAATCCGTCAAACAGAAAACCTTTTTCACAATCCGGCTCCTGAATCCGTTCTTTGACCAGGCCGATGATGACCTCATCAGGCACCAGTCCGCCGGAGTCCATAAACCCCTTGGCTTCCAGACCCAGTTTGGTGCCGGCCTTGACGGCGGCCCGCAGCATGTCGCCGGTCGAAATCTGGGGAATGCCGTATTTTTCCTTGATCACATTGGCCTGGGTTCCCTTGCCCGCACCGGGGCCTCCTAAAAGAATCAAACGCATGTACCTTCCTCCTTTTTCCACAGTTTGAAATGAAAGGGTGTCGCGTCGTTGAAATTGTTGCACCCCAAATAAACCGCCAAGGACGGCTTTACAAAACGAGCAAGATGAAGACGTGCAATTTCCGGGTAGCGAAGCGTACGCCTTGGCCACATTGACGCGGGATACCGCCCGAGGCCGTTATTTATCCCCGTATAAGAAACGATAGCCCCTTAAAGAGGACTTGCTTCACCTCCAATGGCGTGAAGGTTCTAGGGTACCCTCATTCAAAAATGGCAATATCGCGCAATGGTCTAACGCTGTCAAGAACTGGTTTGGCGGTCGGCGCGACGCCCCAAGGCTGCCAGGGTTGGCCGTCGAAGAAAGCTCATGGCACCTTGATCCTCGCA
>JASFFM010000394.1:0-4285 GCA_050124295.1 Desulfobacterales bacterium
TCCCATTCTGAAAGAACGCCGGGAACAGTATGCCGGAACGCTCTCCGGGGGCGAGCAGCAGATGCTGGCCATGGGAAGAGCCCTGATGTCGAAACCGTCGCTGATCATGATGGATGAGCCCTCAACAGGGCTGGCACCTCTGATTGTGCAGGATATTTTCAAGGTCATTGTCAAAATGAGGGACGATGGGAAAACGGTGCTGCTGGTGGAGCAGAATGCCAAAGCGGCCCTTCAGGTGGCCGACCGGGGCTATGTTTTTGAAACCGGGAAAGTGGTTCTGCAGGGAAATTCCCATGAACTGCTGGAGGACGTAGAGGTCAAACGGGCCTATCTGGGCAAGGATTATGGTGAATTCTATGACGGAAAAGCCTGACGACAACGTGTGTCGTCTCGAAGAACGTGGACAGGTGGTCCTGGAACGGCTGCAGAGTACGCTCAACCGTGCTTTTCGAAATGTTCCCTTTCACCGGCAGCGTTTTCAGGAAGAGGGTCTCGACCCTTCGGATATCCAGTCGCTCGACGATGTCCGGCGGCTGCCATTTACCACCCGCAAGCACCTGAGTGAAAATTATCCCTACGGGTTGTTTGCCGTGCCCCTGCGCGATATCGTCCGTATTCACACGGCACCGGGAACCAGCTCCAACCCGACGGTCAGTGGCTATACCCGCCAGGATCTGCGCATCTGGGAAAATATGGTCGCAACGGCCCTGCAGCACGCCGGCGTGACCCCCGACGATATCCTGCAGATCAGTCTGGATCCGGGGCTGGCCAACTGGGGCCGCGATTACAAAAGTGGCGCGGAATCGCTGGAAGCCAGTGTCATCCCCAATACCCTGCTGTCCATTGAAAAGCAGATCATGATCATGCGGGATTACAAACCGTCGGTCCTGGTGACGACGCCTTCCTACGCACGCCAGTTGGCGATTCATATGCAAAACCGGGGCTTGGCACCCAATGATTTCAGCCTCCAAAAACTGATTCTGGTGGGTGAGCCTGCCGATCCCGCCCAACGCGATTTTTTAGAAACCAAACTGCAGGTCAGCACCTGGCAGCATTTTGGTTTGAGCGAGGTACCCGGTCCCGCCCTGGCTTATGAGTGCCACAATCGCTCCTGTCTGCATGTCAACGATGATCATTTTCTGCCCGAAATCATTGATCCGGGAACGGGCGCGAGGATTCCGCAAGGCGAGATCGGCGAGTTGGTACTGACGACCTTGACGACCCGTGCCTTTCCTCTGATTCGCTTTCGCACCGGCGATATGGCCCGCATTCTGCCAGAGCCCTGTGATTGCGATTGTCGACTGGTGCGTATCGAATGGCGGCCGGCGCGCAGCGACCGGCTGATCTGCATCCGTGGCGTCAAGGTGCACGAACATCAGGTTCTGGCCGGCGTCGAAGCCGCCCTGGAAAAACCGCCCCAACACTACTGCATGTTTGAAAGCAACTACCGCGGGAAGATCTATCTGGAAATCTGGATTGCCGTGGATGCGGCCATCTTCTCGGACGAAATCAAGATGCTCGAAGATCGTATGAAAACCGTTCGCGATCAGGTTCAGGAAGACACCGGGGTGCCGGTCATCGTCCGATTGAAAGAACACGCCTCGATCATGGCCTGCAAACTCGCCTGAGCGCCATCGCCCCACGCCATCCCGCGGCCCGCCGTTGCCTGCGGCTGCCAAGCGCCAGGCCCCCTTGTTGTTGGACCAACGGGCAGTCCGCGATCCCGGATAGGTCACACGTTGGAGGCCTTCCGTACAAGGCCTTCCGGCGCGCCGCGGAAGACATGCCAGCGCCAGCGCCTGATCACGCCGCAAAGGGAGGCCGCAGGCTTGCCCGCCGGGTGACCATGGTATGCGCTTGGTTCTGAAATGCGCCCCGCACCACGGGTTGCCGGACACATTGGCGGCAACCTTCCATCAAGACAGGCAACCCCTACATCCAAGCCAAGGGGCCCCAATATTTTCATGCAAGATTCGGGCTGATATGCTTGGGTGACCACCAGATCCGGTCAAGAACAACCCTTCCAAGGGATGCATGCCCGGTCCCCTCCCGCTTCTCAAAATAACACCGCCACGATCTGACCAACCCGGCGCTGGTTGAACTTGCCGGTTGCGGAAACGGCCGGTGGCGGAATGTCACCCCGCCCATCATCGCCGGTGCAGCTTAGCGATCGTGCGCGGAGCGACTATCATGTCGGGATTATTATTCATATTTGACTTAAAAGGGTCTTTGCGAGTATAAATAACAGTAGATCAAAACCGCCCGGGCAAGGATCGATTGGGTATCGAATGGATAAGAATCAACGTCATATTCAACTGATCTGGGGCCTGGCCCTGGCATCGGCCGGTGTCGGTGTTTTCCTGCTTCTGCCCCGACGTATGGAACAGATTCGCCAGCTGCGCCAGGCGGAAGCATACAGCTTGGATATGCTTTTTCTCTGGTTTTGCTTCGGGCTGCTGGGTGTCCTTCTGGTGGGCGGCGGACTCCGCAAGGTGTATGGCTATTTTAAAGGTCCCCCGGATTATGCCGATGGTAATCAGGACCGTGATTGAACGCTAACCGCGAGGTGGACGGTATGATGAACCAGAAAACCCAAGGGCTCCGGGTCAAGGAATCCAAGGTCCAGGATCTCAAATCCGAGGTCGCCTACCGCGACCGACTGCAAGCCATCTGCAACAAGATTTACGCCGCCTCCGATCTGGATGAAATCCTGATCGACCTCAGGGATGAGATCACGACCCTCTTCGCAGCCCAGCGGGTCACCGTTTTCGTGGTGGACGGCAAAACCCGTCAACTGGTTTCGCGCTTCAAATCCAAGGCCGAAATCTCCGAAATCCGCATCCCCATATCCACAGCCAGTCTGGCGGGTTATACCGCCAGCAAGCAGGCGTCACTGAACATTCGCGACGTATACGATGAAAAAGAGCTGCGACGGATCAGCGCCGATCTGAAATTCGATCGCAGCTGGGACATGAAAACCGGTTTTCGCACCCGCCAGGTGTTGGTCTACCCGATCGTGTTCAAAAAATTCCTGCTTGGCGTCCTGCAATTGATCAACCGCAAGGGCGACAGCCCCTTCACGGACGAAGACGAGCAGGCCGCGGCCAAGGTCTCCGAGATCATCGGGATTGCGGTCTACAACCAGAAGCGCATTGCCAAAAGCCGTCCGCATCGCTTCAGCTATTTGATCGATCACCATTTTCTCACCCAGAAAGAACTGGATACGGCCATTGCGGATGCCCGTCGTCAAAAGATACCCGTCGAACAGGTCCTGACGCGGGATCTCAATATTCCCAAGAAAGATGTCGGAAAATCCCTGTCCCAGTTCTTCGGTGTGCCCTTCATCGAGTTTTTCCGCAATGCCCAGGTGCCCGCGGCACTCATGGAGGGCCTGCGAATCCCCTTTCTGGAGCGCAACCATTGGGTACCGCTACGATCCGAGGGCAACAAGGTGGTCATCGCCATTGACAACCCCCAAGACCTGGCCAAGATCGACGAGATCAAGGCCCTTTTCCCCGGACGCGATCTCGGCCTCTTCGTCGCTCTGCGGCCGGACATCCACAATTTTATCAAACTGTTCACCCAGAGCGACCAGAATTTAGAGGGCATCGACGAAATCCTGGCCGATATGAAAGCCGAAGAGGCCGCCATCGAGGAAGCCGAGTCCCTGGTGGGGGAGGAGGACAGTGCGGTCGTCAAGCTGGTCAACAAGATCATTTTAGATGCGTACAGCCGCGGCGCTTCGGATATCCACATCGAGCCCTATCCCGGCCGGGAGGAAACCGAAGTCCGTATCCGCGTGGACGGTGCCTGCACCCTTTACCAGAAAATCCCTTTCCAACTGCGCAATGCGGTTCTCTCCCGCGTCAAGATCATGGCCGATTTGGATATCGCCGAGCGTCGCAAACCCCAGGATGGGAAAATCAAATTCAAGAAATATGGGGGCAAGGATATCGAGCTGCGCGTTGCCACCGTGCCGACCCAGGGTGCCATGGAAGATATTGTTTTGCGTATCCTGGCCGCCGGAGAGCCCATTCCACTGAACCGGATGGGGTTCTCCCACACGAACTATGACAAATTTGTGCAAGCCATCACCAAGCCTTACGGCATTATTTTTGTTTGTGGCCCCACGGGTTCGGGCAAAACCACCACCCTGCACTCGGCCATGAGCTTCATCAATAAGACCGAAACCAAAATCTGGACAGCGGAAGACCCGGTGGAAATTACCCAGCGCGGCTTGCGTCAGGTCCAGGTCAAACCGCAAATCGGATTTGATTTCGCAGCG
>JASFFM010000395.1:0-4284 GCA_050124295.1 Desulfobacterales bacterium
ATCTCAAGGGCAAAGATCTCGAAAGCGGCCTGCTGAGCACCCAAGAAGCCGACGGCTATACCATTCCGACGCCGAAAGTTTAGCCATTGAGGTTGTTGTTCCCGATCAAAAACAAATTCTGTATCATCATATTTTAAGGAGGAAGCAATATGGCATTACCGAATGCACCCCAAGGTGAACTCAAGGCCGTACGGGATCCGGAAGTCGAGGAGCGCGAAGTTGATGTTCTGATCGTGGGCGGCGGTATGGCGGCCTGCGGCACGGCCTTCGAGGTCAAGAAATGGCTGGGCGACGATCAGAGTGTTCTGCTCTGCGACAAAGCGGCCATGGAACGCTCGGGCGCCGTAGCCCAGGGTCTCTCGGCCATCAACACCTATATCGGTGAAAACGCTCCCGAAGACTATGTCCGCATGGTCCGCAACGACCTGATGGGCATCGTGCGTGAAGACCTGATCTTCGATCTGGGTTGTCATGTCGACGACTCCGTCCATCTGTTCGAGGAATGGGGCCTGCCGGTCTGGAAGAAAACCGAGGACGGGAAAAACCTGGACGGCAAAAAAGGCCAGAAAATGGGCACCCTGAAATCTGGCGCCCAGCCGGTCCGCACGGGTAAATGGCAGATCATGATCAATGGTGAATCCTACAAGCGGATCGTGGCCGAAGCCGCCAAGCTGGCCTTGGGCGATGACAACATCATCGAGCGCTGCTTCATCGTCGAGCTGCTGCTGGACGCCAATGTCGAAAACCAGATCGCCGGTGCCGTTGGCTTTTCGGTCCGCGAAAACAAAGTCTACATCATCAAATGCAAGACCATGATGGTTGCCTGTGGCGGCGCAGTCAATATCTACCAGCCGCGTTCAGTGGGTGAGGGTAAAGGCCGCGCCTGGTATCCGGTCTGGAATGCCGGTTCCACCTACACCATGGCCATGAAGGTTGGCGCCGAACTCACCATGATGGAAAACCGTTTCACCCCGGCCCGTTTCAAAGACGGTTACGGCCCGGTGGGTGCCTGGTTCCTGCTGTTCAAGGCCAAAACCCTCAATGGTCTGGGCGAACCCTATGCCGGCAGTGATGCCGCCAAGGCCGAACTTGAGAAATATGCGCCTTACGGCACGGCCGCCATTACCCCGACCTGCCTGCGGAACCACCTGATGCTGGTCGAGATGAAAGAAGGCCGCGGCCCCATCATCATGGACACCGTGACCGCGCTGGCCGAACTGGGCAAAACCATGGACAAGAAGGAACTCAAGCATCTCGAATCCGAAGCTTGGGAAGACTTCCTCGACATGACCTGTGGCCAGGCCAATCTGTGGTGCGCCACCGATACCGAGCCGGAAAAGAAAAATTCCGAAATCATGCCCACCGAACCTTATCTGCTGGGCTCCCATTCCGGCTGCTGCGGCCTGTGGGCCTCCGGCCCGGACTACGACTGGGTCCCGGATTCCTACAAGATCAAGGCCCGCAACGGTAAGGTCTACAAGCAGATGACGACGGTGGAAGGCCTGTTCACGGCCGGCGACGGCGTGGGCGGCTCCGGCCACAAGTTCTCCTCCGGCTCCCATGCCGAAGGTCGTATCGCGGCCAAGCAGATGGTCCGCTACGCGAAAGATTTCGCCGACTACACCCCGACCCTGGCCCAGAGCAATGAAGAGCTGGTGGACCTGGTCTACAAACCGGTGCGTACCTTCCTGGATAATTATGAGTACAGTACCCATGTGGATTTCAACCCCAACTACATCAAACCCGAAGGGATGATGTATCGCCTCATGAAAGCCACCCATGAGTACGGTGCCGGTACGGCCACCTACTACCTGACCACCTCCAAATCGCTTGAAGTGGTCATGGACCTGCTCAAGACCATGCGCGAGGATTGTGAAAAAATGGCGGCGGGTAGCCTGCACGAACTGATGCGCGCCTGGGAAATCGAGCACCGCATCTGGACGGTGGAATCCCACCTGCGCCACATCCAGTACCGCAAAGAAACCCGCTACCCCGGTTTCTACTATCAGGCGGACTATCCGGGTCAGGATGATGAGAATTGGTTCTGCTTCACCAATTCCAAGTTCGATCCCAAAACGAAGGAATGGGATGTCTTCAAAAAAGACTACATCAAGATCATTCCGGATTGATGGACATGAAGACTTGGCAGTAGCTTAGTCGAATAAATGGCCTCCAGGTGCCCGGAAACGGGTGCCTGGAGGTTTTTATTAATGAAGCTCTGGAATTGAACGTGTTTCATGGCGGTATCCGCTGCTTTTTGGGCTCTGGACAGACGTCGGCGTGTCGTCCCCGGCATCGACATGCGCCGACGTGTGTGCATAGACCATAACGGATATCGCCTGAAACGTCTTAAGCAAGATGCTATCGCAATTGATCGATCAGGTAACAACCAATCTGTAAGTACGGAGGGACAGGATGACAGACAACAAAGCCCCTGCTAGTGGAAGTATTCTCGTCGTAGGTGGCGGCATCAGCGGTTTGACGACGGCGATTGAAGCTGCCGAGGTGGGATACGAGGTCTTTCTCGTTGAAAAAAACCCCTACCTGGGAGGGCGTGTGGCCCAGCTCAACCAGTATTTTCCCAAGCTGTGCCCCCCGACCTGCGGCTTGGAAATCAATTTCCGCCGCATCAAGGACAACCCCTCGATCAAAGTCATGACCATGGCGGAAGTGACCAAGGTCACGGGGGCGCCTGGTGATTATGACGTCCAGGTCAATATCAGCCCCCGCTACGTTAATGAAAACTGCACGGCCTGCGGTGAATGTGCCAAAGCCTGCCAGACGGAGATTGAAAGCGCTTATGATTTCGGCATGAAAAAGACCAAAGGGGCGTATCTACCCTTTGAAATGGCCTTCCCATCGCGCTATGTCATCGACCCCGAGGTCATCGGTACCGACGATGCCACCCGCTGCAAGGAGGCCTGTGCCTACGAGGCCGTCGAGTTGGATATGAGGGCCAAAACCCTGGACCTCAAAGTTGGTGCGGTGGTTTTCGCCACCGGATGGCAGCCCTATGATGCCACCAAAATGGACAACCTCGGCTTCGGCCAGGTCCCCAACATCATCACGAATATGATGATGGAACGTTTGGCGGCCCCCAACGGTCCGACCGAGGGCAAAATTCTGCGTCCGGCCGATCAGAAAGCACCCGAAAGCGTCGCTTTTGTCCAGTGCGCCGGATCCCGCGATGAAAATCACCTGCCCTACTGTTCCTACATCTGCTGCATGGCGTCCTTGAAACAGGCGCTCTATGTGCGCGAACAGTATCCGGAGGCCACGATTTATATTTTTTATATCGACATCCGCTCCCCCGGACAGCGCTACGAGCAGTTCTACCAGAAGGTCAAGGAAGACGAAAAGATCATTTTTATTAAAGGCAAAGTTGCCAAAGTAGAGGCGGCTGCCAATGGCGGTGTCACCGTAACGGCCGAAAACGCCGTCACCGGTGAGAAAACCAGTCAGACCGTCGATATGGCGGTGCTGGCCACAGGGATGCAGCCCACGGCCGCCGAGGCCAAACTTCCGGGTGATATCCATTATACGGAAGACGGCTTCATCCTCAACGACTTTAGCAACGGCGGTATTTTTGCCGCTGGTTGCGCCAACAAACCGGCGGATGTCGTTTCGTCCAACCAGAATGCTACCGGTATGGCCCTGAAAGCGATTCAAACTCTGGCGGCAAAGTAGGAGGTAATTCATGGATAAAAAGTATGGCGTATACATCTGCACGGGCTGCGGTATCGGGGATGCTCTGGATATCGAGGCGCTAAGCGATGTGGCTGACGAGGAAGGACTTCCCGTCCAGACCCATCCGTTCTTCTGCAGCCAGGCCGGTGTCGATTTGATTAAAAAGGATGTGGAAGAAAACGGTATCAATACGATGGTGATTGCGGCATGCTCGCGCCGGGTCAATTTTGATGCCTTTCGCTTTGCGGGCAGCATCGTCGAACGCGTCAATCTGCGTGAAGGCGTGGTCTGGTCGCATCCCCGGGACCAGTTTCCAGCCCTGACCGCCGAGGAAAAAGAAGATGAAGCCAACTTCGACCGCGTGCAAATGATGGCTGAAGACTATCTGCGTATGGGCATGGCCCGGGTTGAAAAGGTCGATTTGCCGGAACCCTATGAGTTGGAAACCCTTAGCCGCAAAATCCTCGTGATCGGCGGTGGCGTAACCGGGATTTCGGCGGCCATCGATGCCGCCAAAGCCGGCTACGACGTCACGATCGTGGAAAAGGAAAACGAACTCGGCGGCCAGGCCCTCAACTGGCGCAAACAGCTGCCCTC
>JASFFM010000396.1:0-4214 GCA_050124295.1 Desulfobacterales bacterium
GAGGCCTCCTGTACAAGGCCTACCGGCGCATGGCGAACCGCAAGCGACCGCCAGCGCCGGATAAGGCTGCAAAGGGATGCCACGGGCTTGCCCGCCGGGTGCAGAGGGTATGCGCGGTATTTGGCAATGCGTCGCGCACCAAGGATAACCGGTCAAATTTACCCCAACCTTCCGCTAAGGCAGAGAACCAATGCATCCAAGCAGGTTGGCATCACTGTTTTCATCCAAAGCTGGGGCGCATCGTTTGGTTGCCGGTTGCGGGTTGATCATGTAGAGAAAGGGGTAGCGGGCGCCATGGGTGCTTTGCCCGTGATGCAAAAGGCGCCACGCGAACACCCGGCAACGAAAAGCAGGTAGGCCCTTGATCCCTAAATTCGACCTCCGGCATTTGAATCTTCGGCTGGCCAATGGAGCGACGATCCTGGAGGATATCTCCCTGGAGATTCCCACCGGCTGTATCACGGCCGTCGTCGGGCCCAGCGGCAGCGGCAAATCGTCCCTGTTGCGCTGTCTGAACCGCCTGTGGGAACCCCCCGCCGGCGCCGTTTATCTCGATGGCAACGATATTACTGCCATGGATGTCCTGACCCTGCGGCGGCGGGTCGGCATGCTCTTTCAAACGGCGGCCCTGTTCGAAGGCACGGTGGCCGCGAATATTGCCTACGGACCAAGCCTCCTTGGGCAACGGCTGACCGCGGCCCAAACAACCGATCTGCTGACAATGGCCGGTCTGGACGCGGTCCTGCACGCCAAACCGGTCGATCAGCTTTCGGGAGGACAGGCCCAGCGGGTATCCCTGGCCCGCACCCTGGCCAATCAGCCCGACGTCCTGCTGCTGGATGAACCGACCAGTGCCCTGGACCCTGCGGCCACCCGCAAGATCGAAAAGACCATCATGCACCTGCGGGACACCCTGGGGCTTACCGTGCTCTGGGTGTCGCATGCTTTCGAGCAGGTCCGGCGCACAGCCGACCGGATCGTCCTGCTGGTGAACGGCCGGGTGGCCGAAACCGGTGCGGCAGCGCACATACTCTCCGGCGCCCACCACCATCTGATCGACGACTTCGCTGCCGGCCGGCTGCAAACCCCGGGAGGTTAGGCCATGATCCAATCCTTACCCTGGTTGACGCGCATTTTAGGGGCCCTGCTGCTGGTGGGGGTGGCCGCCCTGATCGCCAATCGGCAGAAAACCGGCCTGGAAAAAGACATGCTGACCGCTGTTATCCGGGCTTTCGTCCAACTGATCGCCATCGGCTATGTGCTTGAATTCGTTTTCGCCGCCCAAGGGCCTTTCTGGATCCTGCTGGTGGTGGCGGTGATGGTGACGATTGCCGGAAGTACGGCCGGTCGACGCGGCACGGGTGTGCCCCGCAGCGTGTTGGTGGCCACCACAGCCATCAGCTGCAGCGCCTTTTTCACGGTCGGCACCCTGCTGGTTCTGCAGGTTTTCCCTTATCAGCCCCGCTATATCATTCCCATCGCCGGGATGATCGTGGGCAATTCGATGGTGGTCTGCGGCTTGGTCATGGCGCGTCTGCGAGACGATATCAAGCTCCAGAAACCCCAGATCGAGGCGGCCCTGGCCTTGGGCGCCACCCCCCGCCAGGCAGTCGGCGGGCAGCTCAGACGCGCGCTGGTGTCGGCCATGACGCCGATCGTGGACAACACCAAGACCGTCGGGTTGATTTCGCTTCCCGGCGCCATGACCGGCATGATTCTGGCCGGCGCATCCGTACTGGAAGCCGTTCAGGTGCAAATCATCGTAATGTACATGTTGATCGGCGCCTCGGCCATCAGCGGCTTGACCACCGCCTATTTGACCTACCGCCGGTTTTTTACGCGGGCCCATCAACTGGACCTGGGGGATTGATCGTATGCCCTGGGATACCGCTGGTTAGGCCGAGGCATGATGATGGGCCGACAGGGGTTTGACGCTTTTCCCGTCAAGAAGACAGCGCCCCCTTGGCCCTTGGGCATTATTCGCACTTGCACAACCGATCGAGAGACAAGCCGGGGGCCCCCGGTTCGGGTCATTCGTCGTCCTTGTCGGCGGATGTCGTCGCCCTGAAGAAAGCATTGAATGGACGGGGGTCCGCGCCAACGCCCGGTCCCATGCCGGAGAGCCCCATACCAAGATCCAACCAGCGTTTGAATTGTTTGTCCACCGCCGATTTGTAGCGGATGTAGTTTCGGACGATTTGTTGTAGATAGGTGTCGAAAAACTCCAGCAGCAGATTATCGCCGTATTGGATGATCAGGTGCAGCACCGGCACCGGCAAGAGGGCATTGTTGCGTTTGGCCTGTTCCAGAACAATCTGGGTCAGAATGAAGGCGGTCACATCCGCTTTGGTCTTGGCATCGATAATCTGGACCTCCCGCCCCCTGCGGATCGCATCGGCGACCTCATCGAGGGTCACGTATCGGCTATTGCCCGTGTCGTATATCCGGCGGTTGGCATATTTTTTATAAACCAGCGGTCCATCCATCTAAAACTCCTCTCCGGTTTCTTTAATGTTGCTTTGCAAAACAACCGGGATTGATATCGATAGCTCAATTTTGCTTAAAAAGTTAACAATAATCTTTATTTCAGCTTTTGGAAAGGCCTACACAAAAACAATTTTGTGCAATGCACAATTTTTTTCTTGACGTGCACCAACAAGCACCTATATTGACATAATAAACTTATTCTACAAAATTATGCTTCAAACTTTATTTTACTGGATGCTTTGAATATTAAGGGTTGTTAAACGAAACAACTTGCGCGGATGGGTGAGCATTATGTAAATGGCCCCTTGGGCGTCGCCCGAGCGCACCCTGAATGTTCTCAGGTCGCCCAACCCTAAGTTCCAACGGATTGAACAAGTTGTTATCGGCATCAGCCGTCTGCCCCAGCAGATGCGCCACCTAAGTTGGTATGAGCGGCAGTATCCATTTCCATATGGATACGCTTTTTTGATTCGGGCCCCGACGCTTCGGGCATCCCGTGTAATCTAATGACGTAGGAGGACTCACAAAATGATGGATCACAAAACGATTGCCAAACAGATGGTGCAGTTCAACAAGAGCGCTTTCGACAACAGCTTCAAGGCCATGTCTCTGGTTTACGAACAAAATGAGAAAATGATGGAAGCCTTCCTGGGGCAGGCCGGATGGCTGCCGGAAGAGGGTCAGAAAGCGCTGCGAGACTGGATGACGTCCTACAAACAGGGCTGCCAGGACTTTAAAAAAATGGTGGACGACAATTACGCCAAGGTGGAAACCTATTTCGGCGATCAGGACTAACACCACCCCTGCTGAAAGTTTTTCTGCTGGTGCGCATGGGGATGGCAGGCCATCTGCATCCCCGCGTCGCCGGCGGCCATCGTCACCAGACGCTTCCAAAGGGGCGGCCATGACCTCCGAGAATCCAATGTTGCCATTTTTCGACGCCTATGCCAGGGGCTTGCATGCGGGCTCCCGACTTGTGGGCGCCACGCAGAACGCGGCCAGCAGTCTGCTGCGTTACCAAAATGATTTTTTCATTCCCTACGTCCTCTCGAGCCTCTATTTCCAGCGCGCCGAAGCCCAGAAGCTGGGCACCATGCCCATTGATGAAACGTTGAAGGCGTTTTTCGATCTCGGGAAAATCAATTTGGATATGATCCAGCACGGGGTGTCCGGCGTCATCGACGCGGCCGGCAAACTGGGCGACATCAACCTTGCCGACATCACGGAGGCCTTTGCCAAAACGTATAACGGCGATCTGCAAGCCTTGACCGCAATGATCCAGCGGCAGGCCGACCTGATGGAACTTATCGCCCAGGGCTACCCGCAAGCCATCAACGCCATCGAGGCGGAATTCGGCTTTCATTTTGAGAGGGGTCAACACACGCTGGTGGATGAGACCGACCGTTTCTGGCTCTACCGCATCAAGCCCACCAACGGTGCGGAAATCCGCTTCGATCGCAAACCGATTTGCATCCTGCCGCCTTATGTGCTGGGAGCCAACATCCTCGGTTTTCTGCCCGGGGAGGAGCGCAGCTATGCCCATTGTTTTGCCAATCAGGGCATTCCGACCTATATTCGTATCCTCAAGGACATTGCCACCAGTGCGCCGCTGCAGCTTATGAGCGGCGAAGACGATGCGCGCGACACCCGGCGCTTCTGCGAAACCATCCGCGAGGCCCATGCCAAGCCGGTGACCCTCAACGGCTACTGCCAGGGAGGCTATAGCG
>JASFFM010000397.1:0-4202 GCA_050124295.1 Desulfobacterales bacterium
ACTTCCAATCGAACCGAGCAATTGTTTTCATTTGCTTGCCCTTGGCGTCTGAATCCGATCTGAGGTTGGGAAGGGTGCTCTTATCTTTTGCCGATGACTTTTTGGGGCACCGGGCTCGGCCCCTGTTTGTGCTGCGATGTGGCCGTGCGACCGGCGGATGAGATGCCCATGACCCCGATGAGACCGCATTCGGCGCCTGCCCCCTTTCTGCACCACGGCGATCGACCAAGGCCCCTGGCCAGGTGTTGCTAAACCGCCCCGGCCCGCTGCAAACGTTTACCAAATACGATGGCCCCATGGCGAGGGTGAGGCGATCGTTTTCCCGCAGACAGGGGGAGGTGTCTTTTTACTTGACCAAGGGGTCCATTTAACTTATGTAGTGGGCATCAAAAAAAAAATAGCATTCAGGAGACAGCCTACCATGGGCATCCAGGAGCGCAAGGAACGCGAAAAAGAGCGCCGCCGGCAACAGATCATGGTTGCAGCCAAGCGGGTTTTTTCCCAAAAGGGGTTCAACAAGGCCACCATGGAGGACATTGCCCACGAGGCCGAGTTGAGTCCAGGGACCCTTTATTTATACTTTAAAAACAAGGAGGAGCTATATGCCTCCCTGTCGCTGCGAATTTTGCAGTACTTGCTGATACGGGTCGAGCATGTGGATACCGAGGATGTTCCCAGCCCCGAAGAAAAGGTCAAATCCCTCATGAACGCCATGTATGACGTCTATGAATTCGATCCTTTGATCATTATCAATATGTTTCATTTGCAATCCAGCGAAACCCTGAAAAATCTCTCTCCGGAGCTCATGTCGGAAATCAAAACCCTATCCCAAAACTCCATCCAGGCCATTGCCAAAATATTCGAACAGGGTATCAAGGCCGGCAAGTTTGTGGATCGCCACCCGGTCGCACTGGCGGATATTTTCTGGTCGCTCTTCTCCGGGGTCGTTCTTTGGGAGGCCAGCAAGAAGATTATCGATGCGCAGAAGGACTATCTCAAAAAAACGCTCGAAGTGGCTTTTGAAATTTTCTATCGGGGGTTGATCAAAGAGCGTTGATCGTCAGAAGGCAACTCACCCACCGGGCAGGCTTCCGCCCATTTTGCGCCTAAAACAACTTGGTGATTTCATCAACCTCGAACGCGGGCCAGCTGGCTGCCATGCCCTGGTGGTAGGCGGTGACGCCCTGACCGGCTTCCCTGGCCTCTCCGATGCGGGTCACGGCGATGCCCTGGGCCGCGATGGCCTGGGTGAGCGAATCGACGCTATTGGGTCGACAGGCAATCAACAGACTGCCCGAACCGATCAGTCCCAGCGGATGGATATCCAGCCGCTGGCACAGGCGGGCGGTTTGGGGCAGGATCGGTATGCGGTCCCGATGGATCGCCAGACGATGCCCCCCGGCGCAACTTAATTCGGTGATGGCGGTGGCCAGGCCGCCTTCGGTGACATCGTGCATGGCGGTCACGCCTGCCATACCCCGTGCGATGGCCGCTTCGGGCAGGATGCTGATCTGGCGGACCAGACGCGCGCATTCCGCAAGCTCAGCGGGCAACACGCCCAGGGCGCGCAACCGGTCCGCAAAGGCATTGGCGATGATGGCCGTTCCTTCAACAGCACACCCTTTGGTCACAAGGATGACATCCCCGGTGCGCAAATTGCGCTTGTCGATCAGGTCCTCGCGGGCCAGGGCGGCACCCAGGGTTCCCACCACTAAAGGGCGCTGGACGGCATCCGTGATTTCCGTGTGTCCGCCGCAAAGGGTGATGCCCCATTCGCGGCAGGCCGTATTGATATCGGTCATCACCGTAATGATTTCCGAGGGCGTCGTACCGGGGGGAAACAACAAGGTCGTCATCAGCCACTGGGGCGTTGCACCGGAGGTGGCAATGTCATTGGCGTTGACGAGCACTGTGTAGTAGCCTATTTCATCGGTGACAAAAGTGATCGGATCGGAGGTGACCACGAGGGTGTCTTGGTTTGACATATCAATGGCGGCGGTATCCTCGCCAATGCCCGGCCTGATCAAAAAACGCCTGTTGTCATGCTGCAGATGGCCAAAGAATTCATCCAGCAGATCACTGGGAAATTTACCATTGGGCAGCGGCAACCCGTTGCGCACGATCTGGCCGATTTCCGTCAGCGACGTCGCCCGGAAGTCGCATTCGATCCTTTGCTGCGGGTCGCTGCGACCGTCGTCCAGCAGTGCCGTTAGGGCCCCGGCCCGTCGTCCGGCGTCCATGTCGAAATGAAAGTCACCCACGAGCAGAATTTCCTGCGGCGGGACCTGGAAGCGTTCCGCGGCCAGGAGGACACCATCCGGATGGGGTTTGGGACGGATCGGGTCATCCCGGGTGATGACCACCTTGAAATCATCGAGGGACAGGCTGGAAAACGCTTCCAGGGCCACAGCCACCGACGCCAGGCTGTTGCGGGTCAGAATACCGATGGGCAGACGGCGTTTTTTCAGAAATTGCAAAAGCGCATCGACGCCCCCGTTGGGGCGGGATTGGCGTGCCGCGGCCAACTCCTCGGTGTGCAAGACGGCCTGCGCCTCTGTCTGCCGGGCACGATCTTCGATGCTGGCGATAAATTCCAGAATAGGCTGATCCGGAGGGCAGTCAATCGACGCCTTGACGGCCTGAAAGTCGATGGCCCCCGGTTTTGTCAAGGTGCCGTCGAAATCGAAGAGAACGGCTTGGATCCTGTATGCGTGCATCGATTTACCTGTTGTCTTCAGGATTGACTGCTGATGCCATTGGCCTCTGGGTCCGCGAGGGGCGGTCCTGGGCCGTGAAAGGGGCGGCGAAGGCCGTTTTAGTGGCGGGCACCCAATCTGTCAAGCGCTTTCCGGTGGAAGGGGCTCAACGCTGCGGCTGCATAATGTCCGGCACATAGGTCTGGGTGGCCAGATAATCATCCAACTGCTGTTCGCGGCGGATCAATTCCACCCTGCCATCGGTTTTCAGCAGGAGTTCTTTCGGCTGAAGGCGGCCGTTATAATTGAACCCCATGGCCTGCCCGTGCGCGCCGGTATCGTGAATTACCAGCAGATCCTGCTCTTCGATGGCCGGCAGGGCGCGTTGTACGGCGAATTTGTCGTTGTTCTCGCACAGCGCCCCGACCACATCGACCACCTTGATGGCGGTGCCGTTGGTCCGCGCCGGCACGGTGATATGGTGGTAGGCCCCATACATGGCCGGTCGCATCAGGGCCGACATGCAGGCATCGACCCCAACATAGTCGCGATAGATGGCTTTGTGATTGATGGCACGGGTGACGAGAACGCCGTGGGGACCGGTCATGAAACGGCCGCATTCCATCGCCAGCCCCGGTTGATAGCCGTTCGCCGATTGAAAAGCGCGGAAAAGATCGGTGATCTCCCGGGCCATGGCCGTCAAATGGAACCCCGCCTGTCCGGGGTGATAAGGAATGCCCACGCCGCCGCCGATATTGACGAATTCGAACTGGATCCCGGTGCTGCGGCCCACCCGGGCGGCGAGCTCCAGGAGCATGCGGGTGGTTGCGACCATATGGCGGTAATCCAGTTCGCTGGAGGCGACCATGGCGTGCAGCCCGAAACGGTGCGCCCCCCGCGCGATGGCCATCCGGTAGGCCGGGATGATCTGCTCATCACTGACCCCGTACTTGGCTTCCACCGGATGACCGATAATTGCATTGCCGGTGCGGCGGGGGCCGGGGTTGTAGCGAAAGGAAACGCGTTCGGGGAAGGGGGACAGCTTGTCCACCAGAGAAACGTCATCCAGGTTGATGATGCTGCCGCCCTCCGCCCTGGCGGCGGCAAATTCTTCCGGCGTGGTATTGTTGGAGGTGAACATGATGTCGCTACCGCGCGCTCCCGCCATGCGGGCTAAGACCAGTTCGGGGATGGAACTGCAGTCGTACCCGAATCCCATCTCGCGCATGATCTTGAGGATGCTCAGATTGGGCAGGGCTTTGACGGCGAAGTATTCACGAAAAGGCGCCAGGGGCGCAAAGGTCTCGACAACCTGGCGGCCGGTTTCCCGGATGCCGGTCTCATCGTAAATGTGAAACGGTGTCCCGTAATGATCAGCAATCTGGTCGAGGAGCGGATAGAGGCGCTTTTCAAACGCGGCGGACATGGGCATGGGAGCGGCCCTTTCGTATGGCTGATTGCAGTAACAGGCGCGCGAAAAGGGCCCAGTAAAGCATCGTTGGAGCG
>JASFFM010000398.1:0-4201 GCA_050124295.1 Desulfobacterales bacterium
AGGAGAAGGCGCCTGCCGCGGAACCGGCGCCGGAACCGCCCCCTGAGGCAATGAAACCCGAACCCGCACCGGCCGACCCCGAAGCCATGCCGCTGTCGCCGGCCGTGCGCCGCCTGGTGGCGGAACACAACCTGGATCCGGCCGATGTCAAGGGTACCGGCCCGGGCGGGCGGTTGACCAAGGGCGATGTCCTCCTGCATCTCGAAGGCCGACCGGCCGGCGCACCGCCGCAGGCGGCAGAGCCGGCGGATGAGGCGGTTGAACCCGAAGTCCGGCGGCAGGCCATGAGCCCCATCCGCCGGCGCATTGCCGAACGGCTGCTGGAGGCCAAGCAGAACACGGCCATGCTGACCACCTTCAACGAGATCGACATGAGCCGCGCCATGGCGATTCGGTCCAGCTACAAAGAGGCCTTCCAGAAAAAGCACGCTATCAGCCTGGGCTTCATGTCGTTTTTCGTCAAGGCCTGTGTCGAAGCCCTGGGCGAAGTGCCTGAAATCAACGCCTTCATCGACGGGCAGGATATTCTCTATCACGACCATTGCCATGTCGGCATTGCCGTCGGGGCTCCCAAGGGCCTGGTGGTGCCGGTCCTGCGCCATGCCGAAAAGATGAGTTTTGCCGATGTCGAGCAGACCATCGCGGACTACGTGACCAAGATCAAGGAAAACCGGCTGGAGCTGGCCGATCTGGAAGGGGGCACCTTTACCATCAGCAACGGCGGCGTATTCGGTTCCCTGCTGAGCACTCCCATTTTGAACATGCCCCAGAGCGGTATTCTGGGCATGCACAAGATCGAAAAGCGGGCCGTGGTGGTGGACGATGAAATCGTGATCCGCCCCATGATGTACGTGGCGCTCAGCTACGATCACCGCATTGTCGACGGCAAGGGCGCCGTGACCTTTCTGCGCCGCGTCAAAGAATTTCTTGAAAATCCCGAACGCATACTCTTGGAGGTGTGACCATGGCATCGACGGAAACTTACGACCTGATCGTCATTGGCAGCGGGCCCGGAGGGTATGTGGCGGCCGTGCGGGCGGCCCAGCTGGGCATGAAAACCGCCTGCATCGAAAAATCCGAGCGGCTGGGAGGCGTGTGCCTGAATGTGGGCTGCATTCCCAGCAAGGCCCTGCTGGACTCTTCCGAATACTACCACCTGGCCAAAGATCGTTTTGCCGAGCACGGGATCAAGACCGGGCGTATCAGTCTGGATCTGGATCAAATGATGGCCCGCAAGGACCGGGTGGTGCAAGAACTGACCGACAACGTACGTCAACTGCTCGAAGGCCACCAGATTACGATCGTCCAGGGAAACGCCCAACTGGTCGGGCCGGATCGGGTGGAAGTGACCCGGGGGAAGAAGAAGGAAACGCTTGCCGGTAGGCATATTCTTCTGGCCACGGGCAGTTCGCCCGTGGCGCTGCCGGGCCTCGCCTTTGATGAGCAAACCGTGGTCAGCTCCACCGGTGCGCTCAGTTTCGATACGGTTCCCAGGCATTTGGGCATCGTGGGGGGCGGATATATTGGTTTGGAGCTGGGTTCGGTCTGGATGCGGCTGGGGGCCAAAGTGACCGTGATCGAGATGCTGCCTAAAATCGCCACGGGCCTGGACGGGCAGGTCGGCCGAGCCCTGGATCGCATTCTGCGCAAGCAGGGCATGGATATTCGTGTCCAGACCAAGGTGACGGGAGCCAAGCGCAAGGGCAAGCAGATGAAGGTTTCGGTCGAAAAGGGCGGGCAGAAGGAAGCTCTCCAATTTGATCGGCTCCTGGTCTGCGTCGGACGTCGCCCGCAGACAGAGGGCTTGGGACTCGAAGCCGTGGGTGTTGACCTGGATGCACACACCGGTCAGGTGGCGGTGGATGCGACTTACAAAACCAGCGTCCCCTCGATTTTTGCAATCGGCGATTTGGTGGCCGGCCCCATGCTGGCCCACAAGGCTTCGGCCGAGGGGCTGACGGCCGTGGAAAACATGGCCGGCAAACCATCGGAAGTCAACTACGATGCAGTGCCGGCCATCATCTACACCGCACCCGAAGTGGCCAGCGTGGGACTTACCGAAGAGCAGGTCAAGACCCAGGAGATCCCTTATTGCACCGGCAGTTACCCTTTCACCGGGGCTGGTCGCGCCCGGTGCATGGGCGAAACCGACGGGTTTGTGAAGATCATCCGGCACGGTCGAACCGACCGGGTGCTGGGAATTCATATTATCGGCCCCCGGGCGGCCGATATGATTGCCGAAGGCGTCCTGGCGATGGAATTCGGGGCCAGTTCGGAAGATATCGCCCGGACCATCCACGGCCATCCCACCTTTGCCGAAGCGTTGATGGAGGCTGCCATGGGGGCCAGCCAGTGCTCTATTTATGCGTCTTAACACAAGGGGCCGGCGGGAGTTGAAATGACCCGCAAAGGGGGCCCTGACCGGATGGGTGCGCCCCCCCGCCCCCTAAGCGGCGATCGGGCCACTGGCTTCCGAACCTATCCATTCGTGACCGCTCCACAATGGTGATGCCGCAATAGCCCGCTGAAATGCCTGTGTTTTTTCCGCGCCACCTGGACGGCGCATCGTTTGCGACCAACTTTTTCCACAATTTTCATCGCCTTGTTGGCGAAAATACTTCCAGGCCGATGATTGTCTTTCCTCCTCTAACATCGACAGCGCTCCAAAAGAATCCTATTGTTCAAGCATCGGTCATTTGACGTGTCGCGGCGGGAGAATTGTAACGCCGGGGATTGCATCATCCGATCTTGCTCTAACGCTAAATCGAGCGCTGCAGGCGCCATAACGGCCATGACAGGTGGAAAGGAGACTTGCCATGCCGCGTAAGAAAATATCGATCTCTGAAACCCTTGAAACCCTCTCCATTCTCAATGCGAAAGGCGTGGTGGACCCAAAGCTGGAGCCGGCGATATCGGATCATCTGCTTCTCGATCTCTACCGCGCCATGGTGCTGGGACGCCGCTTCGATGAGCGTCTGCTGGCCTTGCAGCGCCAAGGCCGGATTGGTACTTTTCCGCCGATTTCCGGGCAGGAGGCCGCCCAGCTGGGTGCGGTCGCCGTGCTCGAGGAGGATGACTGGATGGTGCCTTCCTTTCGCGAGACGATCGCCGAAGTCTGGCGCGGCCGCAGCCTGGAAAGCGTGATCATCGGCAACAACGGTTTCAGTGAAGCCGCGACGGTCGATCCCCCCGGCACCACCCTGCCGGTCTCGGTGCCGGTGGGCTCGCAGATGCTGCATGCCGTGGGAATCGCCTGGGCGTTTCGCTATCGCCGCGAAGAGAAAGTGGTGCTCACCTTTTTCGGCGACGGTGCCACGTCCGAGGGCGATTTTCATGAGGCCATGAATTTTGCGGCTGTTTACCAGGTGCCGTTGGTTTTCGTCTGTCAGAACAACCAGTGGGCCATCTCTATTCCCCGAAAAAACCAGACCCGGGCTGCGACCATCGCCCAGAAGGCGGTGGCCTATGGGATGCCCGGCATCCAGGTGGACGGCAACGATGTTTTGGCGGTTTACAGTGCCGTGCGCGAGGCCGCGGATCGGGCCCGCTCCGGCCAGGGCCCGACCCTGGTGGAGTGTGTCACCTATCGATTGATGATGCACACCACGGCCGACGATCCGCGTCGCTATCGAACCGATGAGGAGCTGGAGCGCTGGAAGGAGATGGACCCCCTCGTGCGCTTCGAAATTTATCTCAAGCGAAAAAAACTGCTCAGCAACAAGAAAATCGCATCCATTGGCGAAGCGGTTCAGGCCCAGATTCAGGCCGCTGTTGAGCATGCCGAGGCCCGCATGAAAACCATGGGGGATCCCCGGGACATGTTCGCGCACGCCTACGCGGAGATGCCACCTCACCTTGCGGCCCAGAGGGAAGAACTGCTCGCGGAGCTGGCGGCGTCCGCCAAGGAGGGTGCCGATGGCTAAAATGACCATGGTCGAGGCTTTGAATTTGGCCCTGCGGCAGGAGATGGCCCAAGACGACCGGGTGATCCTCCTGGGAGAGGACGTGGGGGTGGACGGCGGTGTCTTCCGGGTGACCGACAGGCTGATCGACCAATTCGGGGAAGAGCGGGTACTGGATACGCCTCTGGCCGAAGCGGGCATCGTCGGCATGTCCATCGGCATGGCCCTCTACGGGCTGCGCCCAGTGTGTGAAATGCAATTTTCCGGTTTTTCCTACCAGGCCTTTCATCAGATCGAAG
>JASFFM010000399.1:0-4154 GCA_050124295.1 Desulfobacterales bacterium
TCAAAATTTTACCCTACAAATGGGTCACCCATTAAAACAATTGCGTTGTTGGCCGCCACGGCCTGTGCAAGCTAGGCCCGTATCGCCAGCGGACCGCTGCGGATCGGAAACGTCGCCCATGTTTCACAAAACACCGCATAATCGGGTTTTCCAGGACCTGGTCGATCAAATTCAAGCGGCCATTCTGGACGGTCGGCTGCAACCCGGCGATAAACTGCCGTCCCAGCGGGAAATGGTGGAGACGTTTCAAACCAGTCGGGCCTCGATTCGTGAGGCGCTGCGGGTTTTGGAGCAAAAAGGTCTCGTGGAAGTCAAGCTGGGCGTCAGTGGCGGAGCGGTGATCAAAGCGGCCGACACCCAGCCCATCACCGAAGTACTGACCCTCTTGCTGCAGCAAAAGCAGGTATCCTTCGATCACCTGGCCGAATTCCGTGAAAGCATCGAAGGCGACGTGGCGGCCTTGGCCGCCCGCCGGGCGACACCATCCGCCCTCGCCCACCTGGAGGAAATCCTCATTCAAGCCGATGCCTGTCTGCAGAGGGATGACCTTATTCCTTACAATTTCATCCGCAAGGACATACGCTTGCACATCGCACTGGCCAAAACCGCCGGAAACCCGGTCTTTGTTGCCGTGATGAAGATGGTCCATGAAACCATTCTCGGATTCTACGATCGCTTTACGTTTCGTCGGCGCGACGTTCTGGAAGAAAACTATCGCGATCTTTGTGCGCTGGTAAGGGCCGTTAAAGCCGCCCAGCCGGAAAAGGCCCGCAAGCTTGCCCTGGATCACGTGCGCAAGTTTAATCATTACATGAAAGCGGCTTCGCGCCGCACCATGAGTTCGTTGCCCCCCGGCCACCCCCCGGAGGGCTAGACCTACAAGCGCAAGTGGCCGCAAGGCCGAGAGCATCATACCGGCAGGCATGCCCAATATATCCCTTCAGCGCAGGAGGCACCATGAAGTCTGAGGAATTTATCGAGCTGGAAAATCGTTACGGGGCGCACAACTACAAGCCGCTGGATGTCGTGCTGACGCGCGGCGAAGGCATTTGGGTCTGGGATGTCGACGGCAAACGCTATATGGATTGTCTGTCGGCCTATTCGGCCGTCAATCAGGGTCACTGCCATCCGGCCATCATGCAAACCATGATGGACCAGGCGCGCCGGTTGACACTTACTTCGCGGGCCTTTCGCAATGATCAGCTCGGCCTGCTCTACAAAGAAGTCTGTGAGTTGACGCGCTCGCATAAAATGCTGCCCATGAACAGCGGGGCCGAGGCCGTCGAAACCGTCATCAAATCGGTCCGCAAATGGGGCTACAAGGTCAAGGGCGTCCCGGATGACCAGGCCGAGATCATTGTTTGCAGCAACAACTTCCACGGACGAACCATCACGATTGTCGGTTTCAGCACGGATCCCGCCGCCCGCGACGGTTTCGGCCCGTTTTCGCCCGGTTTCAAAACCGTCCCCTTCGGTGACGCCCGGGCCCTGGCAGAAGCCATTACCCCCCGCACGGTAGGCTTTCTGGTCGAGCCCATACAGGGGGAAGCCGGGGTTATCATCCCGCCGGAAGGCTACCTGCGGGAAGCCAAGCGCCTGTGCGAAGAAAACAATGTGGTGTTGATCCTGGACGAAATCCAAACCGGTCTGGGCCGGACCGGTAAGCTGCTGGCTGAGGAACACGAGGGCATCGAAGCGGATCTGACCCTGGTGGGCAAAGCCCTCTCCGGGGGTTTCTACCCGATCTCGGCCGTCTTATCCAACAAGGAAGTCATGGATGTTCTTCGGCCCGGAGAGCATGGCAGCACCTTTGGCGGCAACCCCCTGGCCTGCGCCATCGCGCGCACGGCCCTGCGGGTGCTGGTGGAAGAGGGCATGGTCGCCAACGCGGCCGCGCTGGGCACCTATTTCACCGATGCGCTGCGCTCCCTCGGCGATCCCAAGATCAAAGAGGTGCGGGGCAAGGGCCTGATGATCGGCATCGAGTTCCATCCGGAGGTGGGCGGGGTTCGCCCCTATTGCGAAAAACTCATGCGCGAAGGCATGCTTTGCAAGGAAACCCACGACCACATTATCCGCATCGCGCCGCCCCTGGTCATTACCCGCGAGGACATCGACTGGGCCATGGAAAAGATCGCCAAAGTGTTCAAGGCTGATTAGACCCCGTCTCCATGGGAGGGGATTCGTTCGCGATCAAGGCCAAGCCGAGGATTTCCGCAGGAGGGGGGACTTCCCATCGGCCCGATTTCTCAGCAGGGGCAGCCACCCGCAGGCCAAGGCCAGCTTGTCGCGGCCTGGAGACGAGACTTCAAGGCCGCTAGCGGGCGAAATATCCATTTGGCGATCGCTCCCCGCTGTGGGGCCTTGTCATCCGATTGCGCGCCGACGACGACCAAGCCGTTGGGCCCACAGGTCATCCGGCAATTACGCTAACCCGCACAGAAAAGAGGCCTACCCGTGAAACGCGATTTTCTGCATGTGGACGACTTGACCGGCGAAGAAATCCGCCATGTCCTGGAAACGGCCCGCGAGACCAAGGCCCGGTTAGAACGCCGAGAGGATTACAAACCCTTCCAGGATCATACCCTGGCCATGATTTTTGCCAAACCCTCGGCACGCACCCGGGTCTCTTTCGAGACCGGATTCAGTCGGTTGGGCGGTCATGCCGTCTATCTTTCGCCGCAGGATATCGAAATCGGCAAACGCGAAGCCGTCAAGGATGTGGCCCGCGTGCTCAGCCGCTACAATGATTTGATCATGGCGCGGCTCTTCGATCACGCCCATATCCTGGAACTCGCCGAAAACGCAACGGTGCCGGTGATCAACGCTTTGACGGACTACAATCATCCCTGCCAGATCATGGCCGATCTTTTCACCATCTGGGAGAAACGCGGTCACCTCGACGATCTCAAAATCGTTTACGTCGGTGACGGCAATAATGTGGTTCATTCCTGGCTGCGGATGGCCGCCCGTATTCCCCTGCATTTCGTGTGTGCCTGCCCGGAAAATTATCTCCCGGACAGCCAGACCGTCGACCGTGCGAAACAAGCCGGTTTGTCAGAAATTCAGATCGCTCACGATCCTCTAGCTGCGGTCCGGGGGGCCACCGTCGTGTATACCGATGTTTGGGCATCCATGGGCCAAAAGCATGAATTGGAAGAACGCAAACGCTATTTCGCCGGCTTTCAGGTCAATCAGGCCCTGATGGCGGCCGCCGGCCCGTCGGCGCTTTTTATGCATTGTCTACCGGCCCAGCGCGGCCTCGAAGTCACTGACGCGGTCATTGAATCACCGGCCTCGATCGTATTCGACGAAGCCGAAAACCGCATGCATGCCCAGAACGCCCTGATGCTTTTTCTTACCGGGAAAAGTGGGGCCTGACAGAGAAGAGGAACCTTGCGATGGTTGAAAATGTTATCATCATGGGAGCCGCAGGAAGAGATTTTCACAATTTCAATATCTACTTCAAAGATAATCCGCGCTACCGGGTGGTGGCCTTCACGGCCACCCAGATCCCCGACATCGATGACCGCCGCTACCCGCCTGCTCTGGCAGGAGAACTATATCCGCAGGGGGTCTCCATCTACCAGGAAACGGAATTGGGCGCGCTCATCCGGGAACACAAAGTGGATCTGGTGGCCTTCTCCTACAGTGACGTGGCGCATACCGAGGTCATGCACAAAGCCTCCCTGGCGATGGCCGAGGGCGCCGACTTTATCCTGATCGGAGCGACCTATACCATGCTTCGCTCAAGCAAACCGATTGTGGCCGTATGCGCCGTGCGCACCGGCTGCGGCAAGTCCCAGACCACCCGTAAAGTCTGCCAGATTGTCAGAAAACAAGGCCGCCGTGTGGTCGCTGTCCGTCACCCGATGCCCTACGGAGATCTCACCCAACAGGTCGTGCAGCGTTTCGCCCATCCCGATGATTTCCATCGACATCACTGCACCATCGAAGAAAGAGAAGAATACGAACCGCTTGTCGACCAGGGGATTGTCGTTTACGCCGGTATCGACTATCAGGCCATCTTGGCCGCGGCCGAGAAAGAGGCCGATATTATTGTCTGGGATGGCGGCAATAACGATACCCCCTTTTACCATCCCGATGTTCACATCGTCGTTTTCGATCCGCACCGCGCGGGGCATGAATGCCGC